>CAMIVJ010000110.1 GCA_946401765.1 uncultured bacterium
CTACCTTGCGGCGAAGTGGTGGCCGGGCCTGGCGGAGGCAAACGCGGCAACGCTCATGCTCGGCAGGAAGGCGCAGGTACACTTCGACGCATCGGAGGCCTCGAGCTTCCACTTTGACGTAGATGGCGACTCCGCCGCAGTGTCGCAGTGGGACGACCTTTCCGGCAACGGCAACAACTTCACTCCCAGCTCGGCCTCCGGCAGCAATAGCGGAATCCACTATGGCGCAGTGGGCGAGGTGGGCGGAAAGCCCGTGTTCAATTCGGGGGCTGCGTCAAGCGGCATAGACCTCGCGCTCAAGACCCGCCTCACCAACACGCGCTCCGTCGTGATGGTTGCGGATGTTGACAGAACGCTCAACGTTTTCTGGCTCGGCGACGCCACCGACTACCGCTTCCACCGCGGCGACAACGGCGCGTTCTCGTATAACAACGGGGGGTGCTACTTGTCAACTTCTGCAAGGCTGTGGCAGAACGGACAGCAGATTATGGCGCCTTTGTCCCAATACCCCGAGCCTCCGGG
This sequence comes from uncultured bacterium, assembly GCA_946401765.1. Taxonomy (GTDB): domain Bacteria; phylum Verrucomicrobiota; class Kiritimatiellia; order RFP12; family UBA1067; genus RUG572. The sequence continues at coordinate 523 of CAMIVJ010000110.1, forward strand.
CGGCCTCACCGTCTATTCGTTTGTCGTTACCAAGAACTGCGCATGGGGGCGTCTCGGCCAGGACCGCAACATCGCAAACAGAAACGGCGGCAAGCGCGTGGCCGAGCTTTTCACGTTCGACAGCGAACTGTCCGACGTCGACCGCGAGGGCATCGAGAAGCTGATGGCGGAGAAGTGGAGTCCGACGGAGGAGTATGTTGACGCGCTCATCGCCGCTGCGCCAGTGCACGTTGACGCCTCTTCCGCCGCGAACTTCAACTATTCCGGTGACGTCATATCAGGCTGGAAGAACATGGGCTCCGGCGCAGACCTCGTGAAGCCCGCAACGCTCTACAGGGACAGCAACCAGAGAACCTGCAATCCCGGCGCGTACGGCTACACGAACGGCGTGCCGGCCTTCCTGATGGGGCCCCACAGCTCCTACATCGACATGTATTTCACGCGCCTCACGAACGTCCGCGCCGTATTCTGGGCGATGGACATCGTGCGCGACAAGGACGCATTCTTCCTGGCCGACGGCAAGAACGAGGTGATCCAGAATGCGGGCTCGTATCATTTCCACCGCGGCTATCAGGGGAACGAAATGGGCTGCTATAGCCCCAACGGCACTGCCGCGAACGGATACAGGTTCGGACCGATGTACTGCGACGGCGGGCTTGTTTCGTGCATGTGGACGGAACGTCCGCCATACGGCACGCACGTGTTCGACGTGGCGTCGTTCGAGAATCTCACCGCGTCTGCCATCTCCGCCGACCGCTGGTGCAACGACCGCAACGGCGGCCGCGCGATTTCCGAACTTCTGGTCCTCACCACTCCCGTCTCCGGCCTTACGCGCAAGATGATACGCGAGCGCATCGAGAAGAAGTGGACTCGATCCTGCGGCTGGGCGGGTGCGGGCGATGCCGAGTGGGGCGCGGGCAAGTACCGAGTGTTCAACGCGGATGCTGCGGTTCCCGCAGAGGGCGCTACGGCCGACGGCGTTGGCTTTACGGCGAACGCGGAGCTTTCGGGCGGCACGCTCACGCCAGGCGTCGCGGGCCTCTTCGCGTCCGAGAACGTCGAGGCCAAGATCTCGGCGCCGCTTGCGGGCAATCTGGCTGTGTACGGTCCAGGAACGATTGCGCTTCAGCGGAAGATCGAGACGCTGGACGAGATCTCGATCGGCTACGGGGCGACTCTTTCCCTGCCGCCTGGCGGCGTGGTCACGGGAACGCTCTCGATCCACGACAAGGGCAGGCTTGTTCTCGATGTGTCGGATCTCGCCGAGAAGGAGCATGCCGTGATCAAGTTCGGGGGCGTGTCGCTTCTGATGGGCGGAACGCTCTACGACTACGTGTCGCTTTCCGGTGGCGGAGATCATTTCTTCACCGTGTCGGCGGATGGCACGGAAATCCACGTCAACTCCCGGGATGTGGCGTTGACGGCGGTGTGGATCGCAGCCGAGAGCGAAGATGCCACGAACCCCGCCAACTGGATATGCCGCAACCTTGACGGCGAGGTTGTCGAGGGCCTGCTGCCTTCGAAGGTCACGTCGTCCGTCACGTTTAATGCGGACTGCGATCTGCGCACTCTCGGCAGCATGATGTTCGCCGACGGCGTGACGTTCGACCTGAACGGGCATTCCGTCAAGATCGCCGGCCTTGCCGATCAGGGCTATCCGATCTCGTCGGTCGCCAACTCCTCCGAGAGCGCAGGCGCCGAGCTGCACGTGGATGTGGCGGAGGGTCTCTTCGTCACGAACAGCACCGCCGCAATCAGTGGCAACGTGAAGCTGGTGAAAGACGGCAAGGGAACTTTCGTGGCCGCAAAAGTCCAGCAGACGTACACAGGAGGAACCGACGTCTATGGCGGCACGTTCGAAGTATTTCCGGTCCAGCACTACTCTCCTGACCGCTGGGTGCTTGGCGCCAGGGGAAACACGACAACTGTGCATGCAGAAGGGCTCTTCCGTTTGAACTCTCTCTATGGCGAGGCGGATGCCGACTACAAGTTCGTGCTTGACGGCGGCACTCTGGAGGGTTGCGGAAATGACCTCTCGTCCGGCTGGGGACAGTTCCATTCCATTACGCTCACGGACAACTCCAAGTTCATTCTCAATGCCAACACCGGTCTGCGGCCAGGCGGCAACGTAAGGGCAACAACGCTTGATCTTGGCGGACATACCTTGACCGTTCAGATCGCCGGCGGGAAATACTTCTTCATGATTGACGCAACGATAAAGAACGGAACGCTTGACGTCGTTTCCGGCGGGTGGCTCTACCTGAACAAATACTACGCCTCCGCCATGGAAGCGAGGGACGTCGACATTCGCGTTGGCAGCGCATTGGAGATTTATTTGCCCATATCGGTGCGCAACTACGAACAGGTGTATGACGCTGACCAGAATCGGGGCTATGAGGCGCTGAACGTCTATGGCATATTTAAACCTGCCGCGGGCCACAACTACTTCTACGGATGCACGATGCAGGACGGCTCGACGATCGACCTGTCCGGCAAGACGGGAACGTGGTCTGTGAAGTCTGCGTTCTCGCAGGGACGCAACACCGTTTCCTTTGCAGACGGCGCGTCCGTGACGCTGAACCTTGCTGGCAGAGAGGACCTGAGGGCGATCGCCAAGTCCGCGAGTCCCTACATCGTCACATGGGCGGTGACCGACGGCGTGGCCGAGCTTCCGCCCGACAGCGCGCAGTTCAAGGTTGACGACGAGACGAAGCAGAAGGCGTTCAGCGTGCGCAAGGACGGCACTGGCCTCAAGCTTGTGTACTCCTGCGGCACCGTCATTTTCCTGCGCTGATCGCGCAGAGACAGTTGGTTGAACCTCCCAAGAAAGGAGATTAGTATGCGTTTGAATAGCATGATCGCAATGGCGGCCACGCTTGTGGCCTCGGCGTGTTCGGCGGCCACGTATATGTGGACTGGCGGCGCGGGAGACGGCAAGTTCTCCAGTCCCGCGAACTGGGGCGTCGAGTCTGCGGCGTTCACCGCCGAAGACACATGCGTGTTCCTGAACACGACGGCGCTTGACGTGACGGTGGACGAGCCGGTGACGGTGGGCACGATAACGTTCTCTGGCTCAGGCGCGCTCACGGTTGGCGGCGAGGCCACGCTCACCGTGACTAAGATGACGAACGTGTACAGCCAGCAGCCGGTGTTCAACTGTCCTGTCGCGTTCGCGGGCACCTATCGCGTGGACTTCGCCACGGACAGCGTCAACTTCGCAGGCGGCGTGAGCGCAACCGGTCCTGACGATTCCATTCCCGACAATGCCGCCTCCCACGCGCTCAAAGGCGAGTTCCACTTTACGGCCGACTGGGTCCAGTACGCGAAGCTCGCCTATCCATTCACCGTTCCCTCCGGCTCCAAGCTGTACGGCAAGCTGCTCACCGGCGGCAACACCGGAGTCACCGAAGGGACCAATCCCGGCGGTGTCGCGCTCGTCATCGAGGAAGGCGGCTACGCCGAGTTCGACAGGGTGGTCTCTGCCAGCAACTACGTGCGCGTCTCGGTGCGCGGCCGACTGAAGGTGAACGGCGTGTACGAGGTGGGCGTGGACGGCAATGGCGACAACTCGCACGTCGGCTTCGACGGCGACGAGAGCTTCGGCGGCGTGATCGAGGCGGCCGGCGTGCTGAAGTACAGCCATGCCAACTGCTACGTCAAGGTGCCGACGCTCTACATCGGCGCGCAGGGCCTGGGCGCGGTCAACGCCGACTTCACCCTCCACATGGACGGATGCGACAAGACGATCTACGCCACGGACGACTTCGAGATCAAGGGACCCGTCAACAACAGCAACCTCAACGACTGGGGACTCTCGCTCGACAAGGCCGTAGTCTTCGACACGCAGGGCCACACCGTCACATGGACCGGCGCGGTCATGGGCAATGGATCCTTCTCGAAGACGGGCGATGGCACGCTTGTGATGAAGCCGCACGGCTGCGGCGTCACGTCTCCCGTCGCGGTTAACGGCGGCAGGCTCGTGATCGCGAACAGGGTGGGCGTGGGCTCCTGCCCGATCACGCTCGCCGCTGGCACCACGCTCGAGCTGGACGACGAGGACAAGACGATGCTCGCCGGCGCAGTGTCGGCGTCCGCCGGCTCCACGATTATCTTCCATCTCGAATCTGGCGTTCTCAAGGGGCGCCTCGCCGCGCTTGCGCCGCCCGAGAGCGGCACGGTGAAGCTGCAGATCGTTGGCAATGAAGCGGGCGTTACGGGCAGCACCTACATGCTCACGTCGGGCGCGCAGCTGGCGGACGGGGCGGCGGCGAGCTTCGAGCTCGAGGGACGCGACGACATGGCTCTTTCCATTGTGGGCGGCGAGCTCGTGGCCACGGTCACCTCGTCCGACGTCGTGGTGAAGACGTTCACGTACGCGGCGACGAGCGCTGCCGACGCCGTGTGGTCGCTGAGCGTGCCGGCATGGACCACGCCCGGCGTCTCCGGCAACGTTCCTTTCGAGACAAGCGGCAACGCCGTCTTCACGGACCCAATCCCCGCCGAGGCGCAGACGGTCATGGTGACTGACTCCCTGCTCGCGGGCGACGTGACGATCACCAACTCCACTGGCCTCACCCTCGCGGGCAGCGGCGTCATCGGCGGCATGGGCACCGTGACGAAGGCCGGCGCTGGCACGCTCACGCTGAACGGCGCGAACTTCGGCGACAAGGCGTTCGTGCTGGCAGAGGGCAAACTCGTGCTCGGCCCGAACGCCGGCGTGAATTCGCTTGGCGCCGACAGCGGCGCGGTTGGCGGGAAGGTGACGATTCTCGACGGCGCCCAGTTCAATCTCAACTCCACGAACACGGCAGGCACCGCGAGCGACCCTCGCCACGAGATAACGCAGCTGAAGACGTTCGTTGTGGAGGGCTCGGGTCCTGACGGACGCGGAGCCATAGTGAACGACGCGCTCGACGGCCGCACGGAGCACACCGCCGGCTGGGGGGCGGCGTTCCGGCGCATCGAGCTTGCGGGCGACACCACGATCGGCGGAACGGACCGCTTCGACGTGCGCGTGCGCAACGACACCGGCGCCTCGGCGCAGCCTGGCATCTACGGCCATGGAAAGAACCTCACAATAACGTGCACGGGATGGTTCTGCCTTATCGGCCAGCCGATTGACGTGCAGTCGGTGCTGGTGACGAACGGCGGCGTGTTCCGTCCGGAAAACATGCAGGAGAGCTTCGTGAACATCCCAGACGGCATCACGCTCGACGACGGCACTCTGCAGGGTTTCGGCAGCACGTATCCCGCCGCGATGCCGATTCACGTGGGTGCACGCGGCGCAACGCTCTACAGTGCGGACGGCGACACCACGATCAAAGGACCGATCGACCTCGCGGGTGGCGCGGCGCTCAAGTTCGACGCCGGCAATGGCACGATGGTCTATTCCGGCGGAATCACGCAGGGCAGCGGCTCGATTACGGCCGTCAACGGCCACCACAGGCTGGCGGGTCCGTTCAACGGAAGCGAAATCATGCAGACGGGAGGCAACCTTTATCTAGCCGAGGGCTTCTCGGCGGATACGCTAAGCTTGGTGCAGACGGGCGGATCGTTCGGCTTCATGCCAAGATCGGGCACGGCACCGTCCTTCCGTGAGCTGAACTTCTCAGCAGGCGGCGGCTATTTCGACATCCGTCCGCAGGCGCCCGATGAGATCATCGACGTCGCCGGCGTCGTAAATTTCGACCAGCCCACCGGCACCACGCTCGTCTATGGCCCCGCCAACGACCACGAATACGGCATCGCGCTCAAGCTCGTGGGCAGCACGCCCCAGCTCTCGCTTGGCTACACGGTCAACAACGCAGGCACGCTCCGCCTAAAGGATGGGTCGCACCTCACGGTGAAGAACCTGCATCTGGGCACCAACGGCGCGGAAGGCAAGGGACCTGCTTCCGGGCGGCTCATCATCGACGCCGGCGCCACGGTGATAGTGACAAACGAGCTGCACATGGGCCGCTGGAGCCAGAATCCCGCGGTCGTCTCAACGCACGTGATCGACGTGGGCGGCGTGCTGGATGCGTCTCGCATACTGTATGCCGCAGCGTGGGATGGTCCTCGCGAGGAGACGTATCTGCGCCAGGGCGGACTGCTGAAGGCCGCAGGAATCCTGGCGAACCACAGAGCGGCCGACAACTACGGCGATGGATACTCCTGGGGATATGGCAGCGGCGCGGCCCCTGCTGACGGCCGGCACTGGTTCCTGATGGAGGGTGGGCGCCTGGAGCTTGGAACGCACGGCATCCGCGGCCAGTCTGTTCCCGGCGTGACGCGCATCGACTTCCAGAACGGCGACGTGGTGATAGTGGACGCCGAGCTGCGCAACGCCGATGGGGATGTCATTGTCGAGGACTTTAGATGCGACCCAGCGTTCCCCGTTGTCTTCGGACACGACAGGAAGGGCGGCAGCCTGACGTTCGACATGGGCGAACACCCGATTGACTGGAACACCGGCCTCTCGGGCGCGAGCGACGTCACGATCAAGGGATCGGCCGACTTCCGCAGCGTTCATGGCGACGAGCATCTGCAGGGCGCTCTCATCGGCAAGCTCACCGTGGAGAACACGGGCGCCAACGACCTCACCATGGCGTCGAGCTTCGGCGGAGGCCTCACGCTCGCCTCTGGCGTGCGCGCCACGGTGGCGAAATACGCCGACGAGCGCTATCCCTTTGCCATGGCCGGAAACGTTCTGGACCAGATGGCCGACAGCGTGAACGCCAGCTGCGCATTCGTGGCGGGCGGCGCGTGGCAGTTCATCCACAAGCACTATGCCGAAGACCAGAAGAGAAGGAACAACATGTCGTTCCTGATGAGAGGCGAGTTCTACGTGCCAGCTGAGAAGGCAGGCGTGTGGACTTTCTCCGGCAACTACGACGACCACATCCGGCTGGACGTTGACGGCGCGCAGGTGTTCAAGACGTCTGGCTGGGACAACGCACAGTACGGCTCGGTGGAGCTCTCCACGGGATGGCACAAGTTCTCTATCGCGACATACGACGGCACCGGCGGGTGCGGTCCTGCCATGGCATCGTGGGGCGACGGCAAGGCGATGGGCTTCATCGTGGGTGCCTCAACGTCCACGACTTCCGGCGACTACACGAAGTTCGAGCCTGGCGCAGACCTTGGCGACGGTCTCGCCCTGCAGGTGCGCCCTGTGGCCAACGTCTGCGTGTGGAGCTGGCAGAACGGAAACGCCGACTGGGACACTACCGAGAAATGGGCGCATATCAAATGCCTGGACTCCGTCGCGCCCATGCACAAGAACAGCGACCTCGCCGATGCCGCAGACTGGTCAGGATACTTCTCGGGCAAGTCCAGCAAGTTCGAGGGCTGGTTCAAGGTCGAGAAGGGGCAGGCCGGCGAGTGGACGTTCAACATGGGCTACGACGACAGGAAGCTGCTCGCGATCGACGGCGAGGAACTGATCAGGCATGAGACGTGGGACGCTGTCGCCTCGGCAAAGAAGACGCTCAATCCCGGCTGGCACCGCTGGGAGGTGCGCGTGCAGGACGGCACCGGCGGATGGGGTCCGACAGTCGCCAACAACGGCAACACCCTCAGCTACCTTGCGCCTGGCGAGGCCGAGGAGAAGCAGTTCAACGAGACGAATCTCACGCTTGCGGCCACACTTGGCGACATCGCCGTCATTGAGCCCGCCGGCATCTACGGCGAGCTTGCGCTCGGCGAAGACTCTTCGCTCATTTCGGACGGCACGATGGCGATGCCGATATTCGGCACGCTCAAGGGCACCGGCATGCTTCAGGGACAGTTTGCGTTCGCTGGCGACGACAACTGCTGGGATGTCGAGGGCGTGGACAGCGTGCGCGAGCTAAAGCGTGCGCAGTTCGCCGATGCGTCGGCCGAGACGTTCCGCGAACTCAGGGCAGTGAAGGCCACGTTCAACGACAAGC
>CAMIVJ010000111.1 GCA_946401765.1 uncultured bacterium
AAAGCCGTCCTCGGGCTTCGCATCGAGGAACGTGCGGACGATCTTCTCGATTTCCGCCGCACTCAGGAACGTGCGCTGGTTCTTGCCGTCCTTGCGCTTTTCGCCGAGCTTCGACGCGTCGATCAGCACCACCTTGTCGTGCCGCCGCGAATTGTCGAAGAAGAGCACCGAGACGTTCGTGCCGGTCGTCGCGAAGACATTGGACGGCATCGAGACGCAGCCATAGACGATCTTATCGTCGACGACATGGGAGAGGATGTTCTTTTCGATCCCCTGCTTGGACGTGATGAAGCCCGTCGGGACAACGATCGCGCCCTTCCCCTTGCCGTCCTTGAGCGCATTGAGCATGTGCTGGATGAAGCAGAGGAATATCTTCATCTTCTCCGGCTTGCCCGGCTTGTCCTTCGTGCCCTTCGGCACGGCGGGAACGCCTGCCCAGAACCGTACGGTGTCCGCGGCAATCGTGTCGCGATAATCCGAGAAATCAAGGTTGAACGGCGGATTGGAGACGATGAAGTCGAACTTCTGCGCCGTGCCGTCCGGTTCGCGATGCTCCTGTCGTTTGAGCGTGTTGCCCTCGATGACGTTCTGCAGCGATCCGACGAGGTTGTTCAGGATCAGGTTGAGCCGCAGCATCTGCGAGGATTTCTGCGAGATGTCCTGCGAATAGATCGTGCAGCGATCTTCGCCGACCTGATGGGCGAGCGCCATCAGGAGCGTGCCCGTGCCCGCCGACGGATCGTAGCACGTGACGCCGCGCAAATCCCTGGCTTCGCCGACCAGGAGCCGTGCCATGATCTGCGCGATAGAACGCGGCGTATAATATTCGGCGTAGGTTCCGCCGCCGTCCTTGTTGTAGTCCTTGATCAGGTACTCGAACATCGTCGAGAAGAAGTCGTACTTCTCGGAAAACATCGGCTCGAAGTTCGCCTCGGGATCCGCAATGTGGCGCATCAGCGCCACGGCGAACTCGTCACGCTTCACATCCTCGACGATCGCCGCGCCGATCAGCCGGTCGTCGAAGATCGAGACCTTCGTCTTCGATCCCGTCGAGATCGAGAAGATGCCCGCGTTAAGGAGCGCGATGTCCTTCAGCGTCGAATCGAAGAGCGTCGCGAAGTCGCCCTGCTTCTGCGCGTTGTAGAGATGGGCAATCGTATGGATCGGCTTGAGGCGCGGCGTTCCGGCGGGGAGATAGGTGAAGAGGTCCTCGACCTCGTCTTCCGTGAACGTGTCGTATTCGGCGTCCCACTTCTCGGCCGACGAAAGGCGCTGTCCGTACACCCGCGCCCGCTTGGCCTCATAGCCGAACTTGTCGTTGAAATACTTGTAGAGGAACACCTGAACGATGATCTTGTACTCGTTCCCGCTGTTGCCCAGTCCGTGGCTCGAACACGCCTGCTTCAGCGAGTCGATCAGCCCTTTCGTTGCCTCTTCTATGGTCTTCGTCATAATTCTCATCCCACCAGTTCGTAGTAGCGTCCGAGATATTCCGCGGCGATCCTGTCGCGGATGAACTTGCGATCCGCAATCGACGCGGCGATGTTCATTTCGTAGAGCCGGTCGGAGACGTCGCGCAGGACGTCCTGATTGAACACCGGCTCGTTCTGCAGCACGTTGACGTTCCAGTAAAGCCGCTCGTCCACCATCTTCTTCACCGCCATCAGGTTCTCGGCGATCTCGCGCTCGTTCCTGGAAATGACCGGCTTCTCCGGCGGTATCGTGCGGCGGTCGTTCTCCTCGCGGATGCGCTTGTGGATTCGGACAAAGCTCTCGTCGCCTGAATACTTGACGCGAAGCATGTTGTTGAGACGGTTGATCTCGCGGATTCGCGCCATGACCTGATCCATGTAGCCGATGGACTCCTTCGCATCCGCAACCGTCTTCGGCTCAAAGCCCCTCTTCTTGAAGTAATCCCTGAACTCCTCGGACAGCGAAACGAACTTGTCCTCCTTCTTGTCGAAGTTGGACTCGAACTCCTCGCGCACCCGGCGGAAACGCTCGCGCAAATCGTTATAGACGATCTGCAGCTCCTCCTCGCCGCGTTTCCGAAACGAAAACTCCAGCTCGGCCAAGGCCTCGTTGATGATCGCCGAGACATCTGTCGCCCGATCCGTCGCCTCCAAGAGGTTCATGCGGTCGATGCGCCGCGTGACCTCCGCGGCAAGCTGCGGCAAGGCGTCCGGCTCAAGACTGGCGAAGAGCGCCTTCATCTCCTCGTCGCCAAAGCTGCGAACCTGATTCGACAGCGCCTTGGCATCCTCCAGCTTGCGGCGGATGTCGTAGAGTTTTTCCTTGTCCGTCTCGCCGTCCAGCTGCTCGCGGAAATTCTCGAGGTTCGCCGTGTCGTAGAGGAAGAGCACATCCCTGACTTCGTTCAGCTTGGCGACGATCTCCTCCTTGCTGACGAGAAGCGTCCCGCCGACCCCCGGCAGCTCCGCCGGAACGCCCGCGTCCAGCGTCGTGCGGTTCAGTTCCTCAAGATAGCGATTGTTCGTCTCGACGAAGTTCTCCTTGATGTTCGCGAAGTCGACGACATATCCGTACTTGAAGTCCCGGAACGGACGGTTCACGCGCGTCAGCGCCTGAAGGAGCGAATGCCCGTCCAGCTTGCGGCAGAGGTAGAGTTTCTTGAGCCGCGGCGCGTCAAAACCGGTCAGCAGCATGTTGTTGACGATCAGGAAATCGATGGACTCTTTCTTCTTGTACTCTTCGATCGAGCCCTTGCGTTCAAGCTTGTCGCCCTCGTCGTGGAGGATCAAGACCGCCTTGAACTCCGATTTTCTGGCAACGAAAAGGCGGTAAAGCTCACGGGCCTGCGCGTTCGTTTCGCAGACGATCATGCCGGCGACAGTCGGGGCGGCATGTTGGAGACGAAACCTGCGCATGTCATGAAAGACATAGTCCAGAAGTCCGTTTAAATACGCTTCGCTTTCGACAATCTGCTGTTTGCGGACATCCTGGCGGCGCACCATGACATCCTTCGTCAGGCGGTCGATGATTTCGGTGATCTTCTCCTTGTAGGAGGTCTCGATGTCCTCACGCATCAACTTAAGCGTATAGCCGTCCGCAATCGACTTGTCGTAATAGTATGTGTCGATGTAGTCGCCGAACACCTTCCAGGAAGCACGTTCCTCCCGAAGAAGCGGCGTGCCGGTCATGGCGATCTTGACCGCGTCCTTGTCCGCCTCCAGGAGGTTCGCAAGAAAACTTCCCTTGGGATCATATCCGCGATGGGCCTCGTCAATGAAGAACACGCGCTGCAAACGGGTGTTGTACGCTCCGTCGAAGACGACCTTCTCGTGATCCTCCTCGAACTTCTGGATGTTCACCACCATGATTTCGGCCTTGCCGGACGAATTCTCGACCGCAGCGTTTGACTTGAAATCGGCCATTAGCTCGTCACGGCTCTGGGCCGTGCGGACATTCAGTCCCCGCGCGGCAAATTCGCCCGTCGCCTGATCAAGCAGGTCGAGGCGATCGACTATGAAATAGAACTTGGCAACCGTCTTGCGCTGGGCGAACCAGTCGGTGAGGGCCTTGACGTTGTAGTAGGCAAGAGCGGTCTTGCCACTGCCCTGCGTATGCCAGATGATGCCGCTTTTCACTCCCTCGCTCAGCTTCCGCCGAATCGCATACGTTGCAAAGAGCTGCTGATACCGCATGACGTGCTTTTCAAGGACGGACACCTTTTCGCCTGCGGCATTCTCGACCTCCTTCTCAACGTATGCGAACCCATATTTGAGCAAGAACAGGAACCGCAGCTTCGACAGCATCGACGCCAAGATCGCATTCGTCGGCGTCACCGGGCTCAGGTTCGTGACGTATTCGGCATTGTGACGGATCGCAATGCAATTGCGATGCGAGAGAATCTTCTTTTCGACCGGTGCCCAATCACGGATTGCCCACGCTACGGGCATCAGCGCTTCAATCTTCTGCTGCTCGCGAAAGACATTGAAGAAAGCGCTCGTCTTGGCGTTCGTGGCGTAGAACGCGCCCTGAATCGGAACGCGGCTCTCATTATCGTATTTCTGGTTGTTCGAGAAGATCATCAACTGCGTGACGTTCAGGAACGAACGAAACGCCCGATTGGCAAAGCGTCGATTCATTCGTGCACGTTCGGCAAGAATGCCCTCGCGGTTGTTGGGTATCTTGACCTCGACGAACGCCAACGGCAATCCATTGACGAAGCAGGTAATGTCCGGACGGAAATTGTCGTGCGACTCGGGATTTTCGCAGGTGAATTCGGTCGTACAATGCCAAAGGTTCCGATCGGGCTCCTCGAAGTCGATCAACTTGATTCCGCTCGATCTGGTTATCTCACGATAGAACTCACGTCCAAGGTCATCATTAGCCGCTGCAACAATCAGCTTCTGAAGCTCCGACTTCGCATCGGCATCGGTCAACCCCGGATTCAACCGCAAGAACGCCTTTGTGAAAACACCAGTCAGGATATTCGTCGACGCATCAAAATCTTCTGGCCTTATATTATCGAGATACTCATACCCCAAGCGGCAGAGTTGGATCGTCGCCGGAACTTGCACTCGAGTATTTTCCGTAAAGCCCTTCATGCGTACATTATATCATTATTGATCCGTCGAAGATCGGCGTTGGATAGTGCTTCGTCAGGATGGGGCCAAGCATATCAAGTACACGGACATAGGACGCGGACTTGCGCCACGGTCCTTCGGGCTTGTCGGCGAGCGCAAGCGTCGCAGTGGGCACCGCCGCCGCACCAAGCGCGGCCACGGCAAACACTGCGGCCGCTATCAATGTTTTTGATTTCACCGTTTGTCCTCACAAGTTCCCGGAGGCCGGCGAGGCGGGATTCCCCCTGCAAGGAAAGATCGTGGTTCGTGGGTCGGCAATTGGCCTATCTGACAAAGATGATCACGCCGCGATCGATTATGATCATGGAAACCGAGCCGTCGGGATTGCGCTTCAGGGCGGCACTTAATTTCCGCGGCAGGCCCTGCAGCCCCGAGGCGTCAAGCTTCAGCCGCGCGAACGTCTCGGGCGTGCAGCTCGCAAAGACCGGGAACGTATCGCCGATCTTGGCCTCCGACATGTCGCCGGTCGCAATCACTTTCGCCGCGCCGGAAGCCGTGACCACACCTGCGGCAGGCACGGTGCGGTTCATGCCCACGGCAATCGCGGCACCCTTCGCAAGCGCAACCGACGTGGTTGTGAAGACGTCGTTCGAAATCGCCAGCACGCCGCCGTTCACCGCGATGGAGCCGGTAAAGGCGCTCTTTTCCGCGGCAGGACTCATCACAAGCGTGCCGTCACCGGTCTTAGTGAGAGTGGTCGAGCCGGAAATGCCGGACGTCCACGTCACCGTGTGCCCCTGCGTGTCGAACGTGGCGTCGGCCTCCAGAACGAGTAGTCCGCTAGCCGCATCCGGGCCGCGAATGCTGAAGTCCGCCGTGGCATAGACATTCTTCGCGCATCCAACGAACTTGATTCCGTTGTCGGCGGTCTCCTGGGCGATTCCCTGCGCGCCGATGTAGATGTTCGCGGGATAGACGCAGGAATAGTAGCAGCCGTATTGACTGTCTTTTTCCCTCAGGAGGCCGTCGGCCCTGATGGTGCTCGCCGCGTAGGCCTCGTCGCCAGTATAGCCGAAGTCGCCGGGGAAGCTTCCGGATGAGGTATAGACCGACCTGACGCTGAACAGCCCGTCCACCTCGATCTCGCCCTGCACCGACAGGTACAGGCGGTCACGGCCAACGACAACCGAACCGAAGTGCGCGTATCCGCCCTCTTCGATGCGGAACGCCGGGTCGCCATTCTGGTTACCCAGCCCGGTCTTCTTCTTCAGCACCGGAGCAGAGAGACGGGATCCCGAAGGCACCTTCCAGGTTGGCTCGGCGCTGGCTACGCCAAGGTCCGCCTTGAAGGTGAAGTCGCCCATGAACGTGTGCTCGTATGCACTCGTGCCGGTTCCTGGAGCCCACACCGCTGCGCCGCCGGCGAAATTGACAGGTCCGCTCAGGGCCACATCATACGCCTCGCAGAAGTCAATGCCGCAATGAATGGTTGTCAGTTCGGTGCCGTCGTAGGAAAGCTTGCACAGCGTGAGAGTGTTGGTGGTGGACGCATCTGGATTGACCAGCGTGGCACCAGCGCCAAGCGCCATCGAGAAGACTGTTGCCGACTTGTCCACAATCACTTCAGCAGTCGTCTGGATCGCCAGCGTGTCAAAACAGGTCGCGCCGAACACGGCCCCAGCAGCGCCCGCAGCAGCGCCGGTCGCATCGTCAGTCCAGTTGCCGGCATCGGAGAAGAGCTTGTTGCCCGTGGCGTTGCTCCATGTGTAGGCGTGCGCGGCAGGCACCGAAGCGTATGCGGCGACTTCGGCATAGCCGGCGCCGTTGTTGTCCTGCCCTGTCGGGAAGACGATCTTCAGTCCAGTCACGTTACTGGCTACCGGTGCACCGTCCACACGCTTCAAGATGGCGCAGATGGAGCCGCTGGACGAGGTGTTGTTGCCGGTGCCGAGGGAGAACGCTTTCACCATTATCTGCGACCAGTCGTCGGAGCCTTCGTATTTGACGTACAGCGAGTCGATCACCACGGCGTCACGTCCGCCGTCGCCCCACCGCGAAAACACCGCGATCTGCGCGATGTCGGCAGACTGGAACGTCCACTCAATTGTGCCGCTTACAATCGCATACACCTTCTCATAGTTTACTTCTTGGCCCACCAGATGCACATCGCCGTCGGTGAGGATGGATGCGGGAGTCGTCGCGGATGGCTTAGTGGTGGCGTTGTCTTCCGAATATCGGCTCATTCCCGAATCGTCGCAAGTCGCGCCCTTCAGCACGCTGCCCCCGGCCAGGACGCCATACTTGTAATATGTATCCTCACCCGCGAGGGCGGACTCCCAAACAAATGAGACGGTGTAGACGACATCGCCGTTGGCATCCAGGCTGACCGCGCCGTAGGGCGCGTCAAAATACTCCGCCAGCTGAGCGGCGGTCAGTCCCAGGCCGGTGGCCAGCGTGCAATCCTTGACGTCGCGGCCTATGGTGATCTTAGCTCCTTCGGCGAAGGCCAGAGATCCGCCGTCCGCCACCGCGATGAAGGCGCTGCCGCTTAGCGCGACGTTCCCCGCCATCGTCGCCGCGCCTTCCAAAGTGACCGAACCGACGAGCCCCGAACCATCGGCAAATGCCAGCGTCGCGCCGCTGGGAACCGTGAGGGCAGAGTTGCCCAGCACGCCGCCATTCGCGACCTCCAGAGTCGTGCCGGCCGCCATCGTCATAGGACCTGTGCCGGATCCGTTCGCCGCCGCGACCACGATCTTGCCGCCTTCGAGGAACGTACCGCCCTTGAAGGACTGGCTCGCGGCCAGAACGAGCGTGCCGGGATTGATCTTATAGAGCTTCGCCGCCGTGTCACCGGTGGCTTTCGCAATGGTGATGGTATGCGGCGTCACGCCGTCAATACAGTCGAGCGTGTCAAACTTCACATCATTGGAGTAGAAAGTGACCGCTTTGCCGCCGTCCGCCCAAGTCCAGTCACCGTATGCGCCGAAGAGATACGTTCCGTACGCTCCGCCGCTACCGATGTCCATGTTCACAGCGCCGGTCTCGCCCACGAAGGAGATGCCGCCGGAACCGAGGTTGATGCGTTCGGCATAGAAGCCCAGGTTGTTGTTGCGGACATCGAGCGAGATCGCGTCCGCCCAAACGGTCCCGTATTTACGCGTGGAGGTGAACTTATCGTACCAGGCGTAAACCGTGCCGCCCACAGAAAGTTCCGTATCATCCGCCATCGCGATATAGAGCCTGCCGTTCGCGCCATCGCCCACGATCAGATCACCGGTGAGTTCCACCCGTGAACCCGACTCGATGGTCAGCGTCTGACCGTTCACGCCCGTAAGGGTCTTGGCGTAAAGTTTGCCGCCGGCGGCGAGCGTGGCATTACCGTCGATCGTGACGGTGTCGGCCGAGAACGTGAAGGAGGAACCGCTCAGGCGAAGACCGCCAGGGCCATCCACCGTGCCCCATCCCGCCGCTGTCACGCCGTAAGGGAATTCGGCGGGGCCCGCCGAGTTGACGTTGTAGTCGGTGGTGAACGCGACGGGGCAGTTGAAGGTGTTCGCCGCAGCGGAAGTCGAGACGATCTTGCCTATCGTGAGGGTCTTCGCGGTCGTGGCGTCGCCGCCGGGTATAACCCCGTTGATCGTCACCGTGCCAGTGCCGAAGAAATTGAGCGAGCTTGCGGTGAAGTCCGCGGGCATGGAGAGCACAAGGGCCGTCGCGTTCGTGAAGCAGAGGTCGTCGACCGGCGAAAGCACGGAACGTCCCCAGTTCGCCGGATCGCTGATGGTCTCGCCATCGCCGCCGCCCGTCCAGAAGCAGTATTCCGTCTGACGGCGAACGCTCACGCAGTCGATGGCCGTCGCG
>CAMIVJ010000112.1 GCA_946401765.1 uncultured bacterium
CGGCTATGGGTGCAGATATTACGCCGGAGGAGGTGGCGAGCAATGCTGCTCCGGCAGCTGCCGAGCCCGCTCAAGACATGGCCGCATGGGTAGATGCAGGGTGGAGCAGTCAGCGAATGCGTGCGCCTGTCGGCAGAATGAACGCGCTGCGGAATGTGGATGCTGTGGCTCCTATGGCTCCTGCTCCTAGGGCGAGCATGTCAAATGTGGCAGAGCTGAAGAAGGCGATGAAGCGGCGCAGCCAGAACAGGCAGTTCTATCGTCCGCCGGAGCGTACGAAGGAATGGGTGGAGTCGCACTGGTACAAGCGCCGCCATTCGGAGGACACTGCAAGTCTTTTGCCCCCGAACAGATTCTGGTGCGACTATGCGGAGGCGATCGCGAAAGGCGAGACGGATGCGTTCAGGTCCGCAAGCATAATCTACGTCAAGGGCTTCTCCGGGATGATCGCCGCGCTGGCGGCGAGCCGCGTGGGCTTCGAGGCGAAGGAGGGCGAGAGCGTGGTGTTCTCGCGCTCGGCGGGGGCGCGTATCGAAATGTCCGCCGACAGGGTGCGCCTCGAGCGCCACTTCTTCGAGGCCGAAGAGAAGAACGAGGACGGTTCGCCCAAGGAAGCGACGGACGAGTTCGTGCGCGGAAGGGTGTATTTCTCCGAGACGATCGCGATCAATCCAACGGCACGGCGCAGATACGTGCGCGTCGTCTCGCAGATTCCGGAAGGCGCGTTCGCGGTGAGCGGATGCGACGCCGCGGAGGACAAGACTCTCGTTCTCGATGCGTATGAGACGGAAGCGCTGCCAAAGGCCTACTTCTACTTCCCGCTTGTTGAGAAGGACCTTGGCAAGACGCCTGACGCCGTCGCGCTTGAACGCGGCGAGGAGGCCGGCGCGGGCGGGGCATTCGTCTGCAACGTGGTGGCGGAATCGGCGAAGCGCGACACCACAAGCTGGCGCTACGTCTCGCAGAAGGCTACGAAAGGCGAAGTGCTGGAGTATCTGAAGACCAAGAATCTTGCCAACGTCGATCTCGCGAAGATCGGCTGGCGCTTTGCTGACGGTGACTTCGCGAAGAAGGCGCTCGACATTCTAGAGTCGCGCGGAGTCTACTGCCAGGGGCTTTGGCTTGCGGGCTTCAAATGGAAGGATACATACGACGCGCGCCGCGTGAAGGAGGCGCTGTCGCGCCGCGAGAACGTGAAGAAGCTCGCACCGCTCTTCGGGCCGGTGTTCAAGTCGTCCCTCGTCGAGATCGAGCCGGAGGAGGCGGACATCTTCGAGCATCGGGAATACTGGCCGATCATCAACGCCCGCACGCACGCGAAGGGCGGCGCTGCCACGATCGCCAACGCCGCTCTCGCGAAGGAATACAGGGCGTTTCTTGACGTGCTTGCGGCGAAGCGGGAGCTTTCGGCGAGGGACAGGCTTCTCGCGGCGGTGTACCTGATCGCGCAGGACCGCATCCCAGAGGCGGAGGCGCACATCGCGGCGATTGACGCGGCCGACGTCGAGACGAAGATGCAGCTCGACTACATGAAGGCGTATCTCGCCTTCGCTCACGGCGATGCGGCTGAAGGACGGAAGATTGCGGCGAAGTGGGCGAAAACCACGGTCGGCATCTGGCAGAAGCGCTTCAACGAAGTCGTGGCTCAGGCGGACGAGGCGCTGGGCGGCGGTGCGGACGGAGAGCGCGCGGATGGCGCGAACGCGCCGTCCCTCGCCGTGCGCGCCGACATGACCGACGGCGTGGCACGTGGCGTAATCCTCACGGCGAGCAATCTTGAGAAATGCACTGTCAAGGCGTACCCGGTGGATGTGGAGATCGGCTTCTCGAAGAATCCGTTCGGCGGGGCGTCGGCATCCGTCGGTGGCGTGTTGGGTCTCAAGCCGGCATGGTCGAAGGAAGTGTCGGTTGCGGAGAATGAGACGCGCGTGGAGCTGCCGAGTGAGCTGAGGCGCGCCAATCTCGTGATCGTGGCGACGGGCGCGGACGGGCGTGCGGAAGAACGGATTGAGCTTACGCCGGGCGCTCTTGACGTGCAGGTGTCGCGCGAGACGCGCCAGCTGCGCGTGAGGGATCTAAAGGGCAAGCCGCTTGCGGGGGCGTACGTTAAGGTATACGTGCGCGATGCCGCGAAGACAGATACGAAGTTCCACAAGGATGGCTACACAGATCTGCGAGGCGCGTTCGACTACGAGGCTGTCTCCACGGATACGGACTTCCGACCGGCGGAATTCGCCATCTTCGTCCAGGGCGCCGAAGGCGTACGCACGCTTGTCGTCCAGAGCACGCAGAGATGACGCCTGGCGGAAATTTTTTTCCTTTCTGGTGACATTTCCACCGTGTTCGTACATTCTCCTCTGTGATGACAGCGGAGAATGACAGAGAGTTTCATAGGCATCTGGCACGGCGAATTCTGTTCGTGGCGGCGGCGACTGGCGTGTACGGCGCGGTTCTCGCCGTCTGGCGTTCGCCGTTGATGGCGGCGTACGTAGCTGTCAAGCTGCCAATGGTCTTCGTGGGCGCCACGTTTCTGGTGTCGCTGTTCTGCTGGATGGCGTCCCTTGCGGCGGGTGCAGGCCTCAGGTATCGTGAAGTGCTTGAGGCGGTGTTCTTTGCAATGTCTGTGGCGGGCGCGATTCTTCTGGCCATGGCGCCCGTGGTGCTGCTCTTCGTGTTTTCCGCCGCGCCGGACTCCGGCACACGCGAGACGATGCGGATGACGCATTCGGCAATGCTGTTCGCGCACATCGTGGTGATGGCGGGCTCAGGAACCATCGGAGTGGCGCTTCTCTACAGAAGCCTTCGTCGCCGTGTGCCTGCCGGATGCAGACTCATCTTGATGATGTGCCTGTGGCTTGCGGCGTTTGCGGTGGTCGGGTGCCAGCTCGGCTGGATAATGCGTCCGCTTGTGGGAAGCCCCAACATCGCAGTCGAGTTTCTTCGTTCGAACGCTCTTGAAAGCAATTTCCTTGAATCATTGTTTACCCAGATCATACCGCATCTGTTCAACGGAGGAGCCGTAAGATGAAAAACGAAATAACTTTCAATCCAGGCGAACTGCTGTGTGCGCCAGGCGAGATTATGGACTTTGCGGAAGGCAAAGAGTGCAGGTGGGCGCAATGACACTTGCCTGCAACTTCATTGAGACTCCTCATGTTTGCTTTCGCTGCTGGGAGTCTTGGAGTTTAGAAAATTTCAGAAAGATTCTACAGATCGTCTTTCACCAATGTCATTCCAAAACTAAAAAGGAGAAACAACAAGATGAGCAATGTCAAGACGGTTGAACTCGGCGAATGCATAAGCGCGCCAACGAACACAATGGCGGATAACGGCAGAAGGAGGGCGGCCCTGTGGCTTGCGTCTTTCCTCCTCGTGGCAGCATCGGGCTGTTTTGGTCCGGAGGACGCATTGGACCATTTTGCAGACGAACTGACGATTCCGCCGGAACTTGGTGCAAGCATCGTGGTGCCAAAGGATGAGGACGAAATGTCGTCGAATGCGGGCATTCGCGAGATGGACGAATTCATGCTTCGCAACGGGATTCAACCCGGCATCTACAAGCTCGCCTTGCGAATCAACCCTGGAGAGCAGGGGCTGGTGTACCTCAAGGCGTTCGAGGTGACCAAGGGGACGCAGCTTTCGGGGAAACGGCTGAAGGAGGCTTCAAGTGAACGGGTTGGCGGGTCCACAGATCTCGCCAAGAAGTTTCTCTACGATAAAGAGTTCGTGATCTATGAAGGCGACTGGGGCAAGCCGTATGCCGCGAGAATCGAGGTCTGGTTCGTCCCTGATTCCGGCAAGCCAGAGCGAAAGTTGATGGAGCGCGTCTGCAAGATCGAAGGCTGGCAGAGGTAGAGCCCCGGCGAGGCGAACTTTTGATGTTGCGCGCATGCGGAGCATAATGGTAGAATACTCGCCAATGTTCGAAACAGGGAGACAGATCGGTGCGTACCGCGTCGTGCGCCTGCTCGGAAAGGGCGGCATGGCCGAGGTGTACGAGGTCGAGAACGAGCGGCTCGGGGCGCGCTTCGCGCTTAAGGCGTTCACGCTCGACCATGGCGAGATCGAGTTCCTGCGCAAGCGCTTCCAGGTCGAGGGACGCCTCCTCGCCAGGCTTTCGCATCCGCGCATCGTGCGCGTATACGACATGGGGGTGGACGAGGCGACTGGACTTACTTACTACGTCATGGACCTCGTGCTCGACGAGTTGGGCCGCCCGCGCTCGCTCAGGGACGCTCTTGAAAACGGCGAAGCCACCGAGGAGAAGGCGGCCAACTGGTACGAGGACCTCCGCGAGGGATTGAACTACATACACGCGATGGGCGTTGTGCATCGCGACGTGACCTTGGAGAACGTGCTTGTGGATTCCGACGGTCGCGCCGTCCTTTCCGACTTCGGCGTGTCGAAGATTCTTCCGCGCGACCTTCGCGCCGAGCTGAAGGAGACCGTCAACACGCTTGTGCGCGGCGAGAAGCCGCTGATGGGAAAGTCGTTCTACATCGCGCCCGAAGTCGTGGAAGGCGGCGACGAGTCCGTGGCGTCCGACTTCTATTCGCTCGGTGTGATGATGCTGCGGCTCCTCACGCAGGTGTGGTATGCGCCTGGAATGAAACTTGACGACCTTCTTCTGCCGTTCGATCCCGAGTGGCGGCGCATACTGCCGCCGCTTCTGGCCGAGAAGCCGATGGAGCGCACAATGCCCGCGTGGCGCAGGCAGGAACGGAATCCGTTCCGCTCGCTCGTCACGGCCGGCGGGGGTGAAAACGACGTCATGCTGCGCATCCGCTTTCCGCATTGGATACTCGCCGGGCTCATGCTCTTCGCGGCGGCGGCGTTCGCGGTTGTCGTAATATACGCGGCCTACGAACGAGGTCAGCGCATGATGGCCGAGCGCGAACTTCGCGAGCTGCGTGAGAGAATTTCGATCCTGGAGGCGAAATGAGCGCGTTCCCAGAGACTTCGGCCACGCTTCTCTCGAAGCTCGCCGCGCAGATAACGGGCGAGGACGAGGCGAACTGGGCGCGGTTCGTTGACCTGTATGTGCCGGCGATACGCGATTTCGCGCGTCATCGCGGAGACGGCCGCGACGTGGACGACGTGGTCCAGGAAGTGCTGGCGGGGCTGGTGCGCGTGCTTCGCTCCGGCAGCTTCTCCGTGCGTGAGGGGAAGGGGAATTTCCGCGCGTATCTCGCGAAGATGATCCGCAGTCAGCTCTACATGGCTTACCGCCGAGAGAAGGCGCGCGGGCTAGGGCTCAACGTCCCGCTTGACGATGTGCAGCCGAGCGTTTCTTCGGAGAGCGTTACGGCGGCGATAGACGCGGAATGGGCGGCGGCGCGGCATCGCGCGGCGGTGGAGCATGTCCTCACTAAGACTCTTGTCTCGGATCTGAACAAGCGTCTCTACCGCGCATACGTTCTTGATGACCGGCCCATCGACGAGGTGGCGCGCGAGTTCGGCGTCACTAGGAACCAGGTGAGCCAGGCGAAGGTGCGCATCGGGCGCATGGTCGCCGCGATAGAAGACGTGTAGGCGGAAGGCCATCATTCCATGCGCGTTAAGCTGATACAGCCGCTTGCCGCCACGAGGCCGATGGATACATCCCTAAAGGCGCGCATGGCGCCGCACCTCGGGCTGCTGACGATCGCGCGCATCGTCGAGGACTGCGGGCACGAGGTCGTCGTCGTCAACGAGAACGTTGCGCTCGACGAGCCGTCTTCCGGCTTTGATCTGGTTGGGATATCCGCAAGCATCGACATCCTGCTGCGCGCCCGCGACCTGGCCGACGCATATCGTCGGCTTGGGGTCCATGTGGCGGTAGGCGGAATCGGCGTGACGTCCAATCCCGACTTGGCGGAGAAGATGTTCTCCACGATATGCGTTGGCCCGGCGGAAGGGCATTGGCGCGACGTGCTGGCGGACGCGGCTGCCGGGAAGCTTCGTGCGCGATACGAGACGCCGCTGTCGTTTTCCGGAGAGTCCCTTCTGGCGCCGTCGTTCAAGTCGGTGGATACGCGCGGCTGCCTCTACGACAACGTCATCGCGGCGAGCAGGGGGTGTCCGTTCGCGTGCGACTTCTGCTACAACGCGGCGGTGCGCAGGCATGGCGGATGCTATGTGCACCGCACGGTCGAGTCGGTCGTGGACGAGGTGCAGACGAAGTCGACGCGGCACATCATGTTCATCGACGACAATTTCATCGGCCGCCCGGCGTTCACGCGCGATCTGCTCGCCGCGCTGCGTCCGCTGCGCCTCAAGTGGAGCGCTGCCGTATCCGCCAACATCCTCGACATGCCGGACCTTCTGGACCTCATGGCGGAGACGGGATGCCAGAGCCTCTTCATCGGATTCGAGAGCGTGAATCCCGCTTCGCTCTCGGGCGTGGGCAAGGGGCAGAACAACGTGTCGCGCTTCGAGGCGCTCGCCGAGGCGCTTCATTCGAGGGCGATAATGATCAACGCGAGCTTCGTCTTCGGGCTTGACGCCGACGACGCGTCGACGTTCGACAGGACGGTTCAATGGGTGGTCGAGAACAAGATCGAGACCGTAACCTCGCACATCGCCACTCCCTACCCCGGCACGCCGTTCTACGAGAGGATGCGGCGCGACGGGCGCATAATCGACCACGACCTCTCGCACTACGACACGGCGCACGTGGTCATGCGCCCGAAGAACATGACGCCTGAGGAGCTGTACGCCGGCTATCTGCGCGTCTATCGCGAAGTCTATTCTCTTGGCAACATCTGGCGTCGCCTGCCTCGCGCGCGCAGTCAGCTGATGCCGTATCTGCTCTTCAACCTCTTCTACCGCAAATGGGGCGCCGCGACGGAGCGTCTTGGGCGCATGATCGGCTTCGGCCGCGTGGGCGCGATTGCCAGGCGCGCCGCATACTTTGTTCGCTGACGGCAGCGGGTGGATCTTCCGCCAATGCTATTTTCGCAGAAGATCCGCGATCACCGGCGCGAGCTTGGCGGCCATGCAGGCGAACGCCTCGTCGTTCGGATGCACGCCGTCCATCGACACTTCGTCGCTGCCGTACAGATCACCTCCAGGCAGATAGTGGAAGTTGGAGTGGCGTGCGGAGACCTTCTTCGAAAGCTCGGCGAAGAGGCGGGTCTTCTCCTCGTCGGCCGCGACCTGGGCGGGATACAGCCAGCCGTTCAGCAGCGGCGGCGCGCCGACGAGCAGAACGGGCGTATCAGGACGCTTCGCGCACAGCACGTCGAAGAACTTCTCGAAGTTCTTCCTGATGGTGTCCGCATTGAGGTTGTGGTATGGATCGCACACGTAGATGGCGGCGTCCTTCTCGGCCAGCATCTCGGCGGCCTTCGGCTCGAGGCGAGCGCCGCCGGAGAAGCCCAGATTGACGATCGGCTTCTTCAGCTTCCGCTCCAGGCGCGAGGTGAGCGCGAGGCCGGGCCGTATGTTGTACGCGCCGTGGATTATGCTGGTGCCGTAGTACACGATCGGCTTTTCGGTGCGTGGCGGAACGAGCTTCGTCTGCGACGCGTCGTCGACGCCCAGGCTCAGAGCAAGCAGACGGTTCCGCAGTGGAAGATACAGCCTGAACCGGCGCTTTGCAGGCGGAAGCTTCTTCGTGAGGGAGTATTCCGTCACACGTTGCCACTTCGTGCCATGTCCGGCGGCGCCGGCCCATCTCCAGTCGCCGCGCGATTCGTCAAACACATAGAGGTCCGTTCCAGAGAAGGCGCAGAAGTTGAAGTTGTTTTCGCCGAAGTGGTTTGACCCAAACTCCGTGCGCACCGCGACGGTCGTTGTATCGCTCTCGAACTCGAAGAACATCCCGGTGGGCGTGACGCCGTTCCCCCACACGCTGGGCAGCGAAGACGCGAACCGCTTTGGGATGCGGTCGAACGGCTTCTCCAGGCCTTCGCTCCAGCCGCGTCCCTCCACGTCGTCTCCGTGCACGTCGATCCAGCGCAGTCCCTGGGCGGACGCCGCCGCGCAGAACGTCAACGCTACTGCAATCGTTCGAATGGCAAATTGTTTCTTCATCTGTCTCTCCTTCGATGGTTGGTGCATTTATTATGCCAAATCCGTTTCCTCCGCGCAAGGACGTCATTCGCCGAATTGGGCAATGCGGGCGCATTTGCGTTTTTCATCCATGCGTTTTGAGATTGGAAACAACCAGAACAACTGGTAAAAACAACTTTGAGAGGGCGCGGGTTAACTCGCCCGCGCTTTTTCCATATTCTGCATATCGTCTTTGATGGATTTCTGATATAATTGCACCATCACAACCGTGAAGGAGACTCCATGAAAGATGCAGCAGAACTGAAAAACCACGTCTATGACATTGTGGGCGCACT
>CAMIVJ010000113.1 GCA_946401765.1 uncultured bacterium
CTGGGACCTTGGGCTGGACTATCAACCTCTACGACGGCGCCGTGTGGCGCATGCCTTTCACCATCCAGAACTCAAACGCAAATGTCCTTGATCCGGTGGTGAACGTCTTTGGCGGCACGTTCGCGCCCCCCAGCATAAACTGCAATCAGCCCAACGCCAATCTCGTGCGGAAGATGACGGTGAACTTCCACGACGGCGCGACCTTCGACGGCCTTACGAACGCGCGCGGATGCGTGCCTTTAGTCGTTGCGCCAGACGCCCACGTCACCTTCAAGACCGCTGCCGAAGTGCGCACTCAGCAGACGCCTCTTGAGCTTGGAGCCGGCAGCGTCACGGAGATCGTGAAGTTCAACGGCAACGGACCCGACCGCAACCGCATCAAGATCGAAAACGGTTCCATCTCCGGATCTGGACAGGTCGTGGTGAAGGAAGGCGCGGGATTCGATCTGCGTCCTGTGACTGGGGAGGCCTTCACGGGAACCGTCATCGTCGAGGAAGGCGCGCTCTTCGGCTTCCCCACCGTGCAGGCCGTCCAGTCTTCGCCTGACATGACCGTCATCTTCCGCGGCGGTTCGTCGGCCGATACATTGTACGGCGGCAACGACAACAAGCTTGCCTACTACCGCGGCCGCATCGAGATAGAAAGCTGGGCGCCGCGTGCCGGCTTTGCCTTTGGCGATTCGCCCGCCGCCGTAGTCCTGAAGGAAGGCTGCAACTTCGCCTACGACAAGATTTCCGATCTTGCGGAGCTCACCGGCGGCGCTGCAGGGGGAACGCTTACGGTGGAGAAGGACGCTACGATTCATGTTGCGCTGCCAGCCGACGCCGCCTTTTGCCCGGCCTTCTTCGGTTCGCGCACCACGTTCCCGTCCGACGGAAGAGTCTCGCTCGTCGTAGAGGTCTCGGTTGCATGCGATGCCGTGTACACGCTTGGCACAGGCGCATATACCCAGGCCGCGGTCGACGCGATCGAGCTCGTCCTGACGGGCGCCGCCGCCGCGAGCGCAGAGGCGGCGCTGCGCGTCGAGAACGGCGACCTGCAGCTTGTTCTCACGGCGCAGGGCGCAATCGCCCGCGTGACGGGAATCATTCCGGCCGAAAATGGCGGTACCACGTTTCTCAACTACACGATCGACTCGCTGGGACGTGACGCCACGCAGGCCGACCTCGTGCTTGAATGGAGTGCGGACGCGTCCTTCGCGTCGCCGCTCGGCACTAAGGCGCTCGGCACCTTCACCGAGACCGGCAACTTTACCGTTGACTTCCCTGAACTCACCCTGCCGTCGAGCGTCTTCTGCCGGATCAAGACGGTGAACGACCGCGAGGTAGAGATGACGAATCCCGTCCGCGCCGTCGGCCTTGCCCTTTGGCGGCCTGCGGACGCCGCCGCCACGTGGGCGACGGCGAGCTGGGATGTGGGCGCGGCGGGCGGCCCCGCGCTTTTCCTTGACGGCCTCTCGGCGCGCTTCGACGGCGCCGAAACGGCTTCTCCCGCAGCCGTCAGCGTGCCGGCGGCAGTCGAGGTGGACGAGCTTTCCGTTCGTGCCGACTGCGACTACGTCTTCGCAAACGCCGGCAATCTCTCGCTTTCGGCGTTCGTGAAGAAGGGCGCGGGCACTGTGACGCTGCAGCAGGATTCCGGCAAGGCGTTCGAGCTGCCGAAGTTGACGATCATTGAAGGCGGCACGATTGCCGTGAAGGGCGCATCCGCCACGGACGGTCTCTCGCTCCCGCGCGAGGGAACGATTGAAATCACGAACGCTCTCGTCAGGGCTGAATCGTCCGGCGCTTTGCGCACCGTCAACGCCGATGGTTTTGCCGGGACGACGGTCAATCTGAGGGACGGAGCCGACTGGCAGCTGTCGATACTGAACGAAGTCTCCGATCCCGCCAAGACGAAGGTGTTCGTATATCCTGGCGCGACGTTCGGCCCGGCGTCATGGCCGCGCTCCGGCTCCACCATGAGGGCGTCGCATCTTACGCTGAACCTCGCCGGCGGCACGTTCGCCGTCAAGAACATGGGCGACAGCGGAACGGGAAGCAGCATTGCGTGCAAGGCTCTGGAGGGGACTACATCCACGATCCGCGCCCAGGGCGGCGGCGTGCAGGTGCTGTACGGCACATTCGAACTGCCGGCGGACGCCACGGTGAGGATAGAGAAACAGAACGACAATGGGCTTAACGTCAACCGCGTCAAGCTGGAAGACAACGTCTTGACGGGCGAGGGAACGTTCGTCGTGACGTCCGGCGCCACGCTCGATCTGCGCCCAACGCGCACCGACGAATTCTCCGGCAGCGTCAATGTCGAAGAAGGTGGCGGCTTCCACTTCCCCTCGTCGCTGGCAATAATGTCCAGCACCGACATGACGGTGAACTTCAACGGCGGCGGAGTTGGCTCCTCGGGCTATGCCGGCAGCAACAACGGACTTCGCTACTTCGCGGGCGTCGTCAACATAGCCGCCATCTCGCTCGACTATTCGCTGAGCGACACGATGCCGTTCAAGTTCGACGCCTCGCCGGCCACGGTCAACATCGTTTCCGGCGGCTTGCTGGCGTACGATGATCTCGACGACCTGGCGTTGTTCACGGGCGGCGCAAGCACGGGAACGCTCAATCTCGCCGCGGGGTCGACGCTTGAAGTGCCGATAGATAAGACGCCGGAGGAGCTGCCGCAGTTCCTGGGCACGCGCACCACCTTCCCCGCCGAAGGCGTTGCAACGCTTCGCGTGCGTCTGTCAGACGAACTTCCGCAGTGGAAGGCATACGTGCTTGGCACGGGATATTCGTCTTCTGTGCTGGGCCATGTGAGGGCGATCTGCAGGTCGAACGACGGAAGCGAGCGGCGCGCAGGACTGCGCGTGGTGAGCGGCCGGTTCGAGCTGCTGCCGCGTTCCGGCATGATGGTTTTCATCCGCTAACAAGATCAAAACAAGGAGGGCAAAATGAGAATGCAGAAAGCAGGATATGGCTTCAGAGGCATGATGGCGACTGCGGTCGCGCTGGGCGCGGCTTTAGCGGCGGTTGCGGCGAACGTCAACGTGCAGGTGGCTGCTGGGCAGGAGGCGTACGGCAAGGTGTCCGGCGGCAAGGCAGGCGCCACGAAGGGCACAACGCTCACGCTGAAGGCGACCGCCGCCAAGGGCTACGGCTTCGCCGGATGGTTCGACGGCTCCACTCGCGTCTCCTGGCACTCCAGCTGGAAGTACACGGTGGAGAACGCGAACAAGACGTTCACCGCAAGGTTCGTGGCGGCGAGCGCCGACAAGCTCAAGCTCACCAACCTCAAGCCGTACGGCTACAAGTTCGCAGATCTCTACGACAATCCCGTGCCGGCCGAATTCATGAAGCTCGAGTCGAACTCCGAGGCGACGCTTACCATCTCTGGCATTCCTCCGGGAATCAAGGTGTTCTACGGACTCTACCCGGATGTCAACGGCGGCGTGGACTTCACGGCGGCAAACGGACGCAAGCCCGGCGTCTTCTACGTGACCATCACGGCAAAGAACGCCAACGGCTACACGCAGTCCATCACGCAGAAGTGGATCCTCGGCGACGTCGACCCCGACAATGGCGACTTCGACGACATCGGCATCGGCATCATCGGCGACATGGACGCCTGGTCTGGATACGGCAGTGCGCAGGCGTTCCATCCTGAAGAGGTGAAGAAAATCACAGCCAGTGGCATTCCGCCCGGCTTGAAGTTTTCATATTCTGGCTACACCGCCACCTTGGAGGGATATCCGTCGAAGCCCGGCAAGTACACCGTCAATTTCACGGCGAACATGGTCGACAATACGACCAAGAAAGCGCGCAAGACCATAATCGTCAAAGATCTCGGCTCTCGCTATCTCACTTTCGTTTCCGTCTCTCCCAACGCCTATGGGGAAGTGAAGGGGTCCGGCGTCTACAAGGTTGGCGCCAAGGTCCCGCTCTCTGCCAAGCCGGCAAAAGACTATCTCTTCGCCGGATGGTTCACCGACCAGACCTGCACGACGCCCCTCACATCGTTGCTCGGCTCAATGACAACCGCCAGCGGCGACCACCGCAAGGCGAGCGATTCGATGACGCTCTACGGCGATATCGCAGACATGGTGAATGTCATATTCGCGAAGTTCATTCCAAAGAGCAACGACTTTATTTCGCTCACCACCGACCTTGGCAGCAGCGACTACCTGGAAATCGGTTCTATGCAATACGACTCGACAGGTGGAATCGACTACATGGACTACTGGGTGTCAAGCGGCACTCTGCCCACTGTCACCGCGAAGAAGCTTCCGCCCGGATTCACGCTCGACGCAAAGTCGAACTGCATCCGCGTGGACCATTCTAAGGTAAAGCCCGGCACCGTCTATGAAGGCGTACAGCTGACGGCGAAGAACCTTTCGGGCCTCACGGCGACGAAGGAGTTCACCGTATATTTGGGACACTTCGCATCCGAACTGGCGACGAAGATCAAGACAGATTCCGATGCGTACTGGGTAATGGTGGGGCAAGCCATCGACAGTTCGGATCTCCAGAGCGATCTTAGTCTGGACACAAGTTTCGGCACGGATTGGCATGTGTCGGCGTCCGGACTGCCCTCCGGCGTCAAGTTCTCGTATCAGGGCGACAAGATTGCGCTCTCCGGCGTGCCCACGAAGGAAGGCAAATACGTTGTGGTGTTCACATTCACACGCGGATCCGGCGCCGAGAAGGTGACGAAGAAGGCGTCGTTCACGCTCAACGTCTACGAACTCTCCGGCTCGCCGCTTGTGGGCACGTTCACTGGTCTCACCTGCTGGAACAAGTGGAACGAGGAAACCGGCGAGCAGCTGTACGACGACATCCGCCCGGAATCGCGCGTTGTCACGCTCACCGCTGCGAAGAACGGCAAGGTGACGGCCAAGGTGGGTAAGCTGTCGTTCACGGGCAACGGGTGGCGCGAGTGGGGCTGGAGCGGCAACGAATGGTACATCGAGCTTGTCTCCGGCAACGTGAAGGAAGGCCCAACGAACAGCGTCTACACGATGAGTGTATTCGCGTCCAGCGTTCCCCATATCTACGGCGAGCTCGACATGACGGGATACTTCATCCGCGAGGCGACGGTTGGCCCCCACACGATCATCGACGGCATGGACGGGCAGGACTGCGACTTCTTCGTGAACCGCAGCGCCTTCGGCAAGGAATCGTTCGCCGACGAACTTCTTGCGCAGGTCCTTGCGCAGACGGGCACGACGATGTATCTCGATTCCGAAAGCGCCGGATACTACAGTCCCGACACCGGCGCCATGTACTGGCTCATTCCAACCCCTGGGAACACCAAGGCGCCGTTCAAGATGACGCTTGACAAGAAGGGCGTGGTCAAGGTCTCCGGCAAGTTCAACGGCGCGTCCTTCAGCGCATCGACGACGCTTCTTGTGGAGTGCAACTTCGATGATCCCAACGACTACTTCTCGCTGTATGGATTCATGCCGGTCAAGGCAGGCAACCGCAATCTTCTGCTGAACGTGGAGTTCTACTGCCCTTGGGAGGAGGAAGAAGAAGACTACCTCTACGCCGGCCATCCTACATTCCGGCTCCACGTCAAAGACCCCGAATGACCTAGGCACTAGGCACTCTTTCGGATTGCCTTCTCCCGTAATATTTGATATACTTACCTCATTCAAGCGCCGGTATAGCGTAGTGGTAGCGCAGCGGTTTTGTAAACCGCTGGTCGGGGGTTCGAATCCCTCTGCCGGCTCCAGTTGAGACGACTTTATTGCGTAAAGACGGTTGAGTTCATCCGCTAAATCGCTTCGCGATGGTATAATGAAAAGGCAGTCATCGTAATGGAAAGATTCTATCCGCTGACTTTTGCAGAGAACCGCCACAACGCGTTGTGGGGTTCAGAGGCGTGGGAGATATCAGGCCATCCCTCGTCGCCCTCAGTAGTGGCCGAAGGCGCGTTCGCCGGGCGCACGCTCGACGACATCGCGGCCGAGTTCGGCCGTGCGTTCATGGGCGAGCGCGCACCTTCCGCAACTTCATTTCCGCTGCTCTTCAAGGTGATCGACGCGCGCAGCCGACTCAGCGTGCAGGTGCATCCAAGCGAGGCCACGCAGCCGCTCACCGGCGGCGAGCCGAAGACCGAGATGTGGCGCGTCATCTCGGGCAGCGGGCCGATCTTCGCCGGGCTCAAGCCGGGCACCACTTCCGAGACCGTCGCCGAAAACGTGCAGAGCGGCAGGTTCGAGGAGTCGCTCGTGCGCCATCAGGCGCGCCCCGGGCTCACGCTCTTCATCCCTGGCGGCCTCGTCCACGCCATTGGCGAGGACGTGGTTCTCTACGAGGTTCAGCAGAGCTCCAACACCACGTTCCGCCTCTACGACTGGGGACGCGTGGACGCCAACGGCAAGCCGCGCGAACTGCACGTCGCCTCCGCGCTAAAGGCCATTGACTACACGCTGCCTACGCCAGAATCGCGCGAGACGGTGACGTGTCCCTTCTTCAGCTTCCGCTCTGTGGAGGCAGACGGCGAAGTGAAGGTGGCCGCACGGCCCGACACTTTCACCGCGCTCTACATCGTGGGCGAGCGCAGAAGCGTTCTCGTGCCGGCGAACTGCGCCGCCTCCATTCCGGCGCGCGGAACGGTTTTCGTGACAACGCTTGGAGAGTGACAGATGGACGCGCGCGAACTTGCAGAGAAGGACCGTACGGCCCGCGAATGGTGCGCCGATCCGCATCGCTATTTCAAGGCGTTCAGCCGCACGGCCCGTCGCTTCCAGCATGAGCATCCCTCGCCACGCTACCGCGTGATGACGCTCGTGGGAGGGGCTCAGGACTTCCTGCCGCGCCGCCCGATTCTGCTCAACATCTTCGGCCGCACCACGCCCGTCGAAAGCTGGCCGGAGGTGTTCGCGTACATCGCAAGCGAGGTTGTGGCGTCGTGTCCGTCAACAGTGATCGCCCTCGAGCGCGCGGGCATGCTTTCGTGGATGACCAACCTCGCGCCTGCTGGAACGGGTATCGTGGAGGCGTTTCGCACGGGCCAGGCATCGCTCAACTTCGATACGCTCGAAGAGGGGTTCAATTCCATCCTCTGGCTGCTTGCGATGACGGACGTCAAGTTCAACGAAGTGCTTGTGCAGGTTGATCCCTACGCCACTGACGCCGACTGGCGCGCGCGAGAATCCGCCATCCGCGCCAAGCGCGAGGAGGAGAACCGCGTGCTTCGCGAAATCGACGAGGCACGCCGCCGCTACGCCGAGGAGCATCCCGAGGAGATCGCCGCGAAGATCGACGAAGCTACCGACAACGTAAAGAAAGAGGAGGCGCTAAGATGGGAAATCTGATTGGAGCTGCCGTATCCTGCCTGTGGCAGGCGGCTGTGATTGTAGCTGATGTTATAATCCACGGCGCCGGAATCGTCGGCGGCCTGGGATCCTGACGCGCTTAAGAGGGAGGGCTTCTGCCATGACAATCAAGTTGCGCAGCCAGAGGGCTGTGGCTTTGACTATATGCATCGCGGCGTGTGGCGCCGCGATGTTCGTATATGCTGAAAAATGGAGTCCGGCGGAAATTGCCGACACACGCTTCGGAACTGCGCGTTCGTACGGAAGCGACATCCTCGGGCCGAGCCTTCCGCACGGCTCGTCGCATCCATCGCCAGACTCACTATGGCCAACGCAGCACGTCCGCCCAAAGGGCGCGCGCCACGGGTTTGGTCCGCCAACGAGCGGCTGGTGGCCGGGCGACAAGGTGGTGGGCTTCTCGCAGCTGCACGCGCAGGGCACGGGCGGCACGCCGAGCTACGGCATCTTCCGCTACGTGTTCGAGCCGGACGACATGGAGATACTCGAGTCTCATCCGTACCGCCTGAGAACGAGGATGAAGAAGTCCGGCCTGCTCGTGGACGTCTCGGCCACTGCGCATGGGGCGGTCTACCATGTGCGCAAGGAGGACGGCACGCCCGTGGCGCTGCCGCTCGACAGGAAATGCAAGATCGCGAAGAGCGACTGTCTGAACAAGTCCGGCGAATTCACCGGCAACTGGAACCCCGCCCCGTACCGCTGCTGGGCCCACTCGGAGGTGGACGTGAAGACGGGGCTGCACCGCATCGCCGTATCGTTCCATTCCGAGCAGCGCGCGAAGGAGCATTTCGCCCGCGAGCTCGCAGGGCGAAGTCTGGACGATATTGCCGCCGCGGCCAAGGCCAAGTGGGAAACGACTCTTGCCTGCATCGACATAGAAGGCGTTGACGACGCCGAGAGGCGCAAGTTCTACTCGCTTCTCATGGAGACCTTCATACAGCCGCGCGACCGCACGGCGGACGGTATCGGCTGGGACGACCACTACACGCTGT
>CAMIVJ010000114.1 GCA_946401765.1 uncultured bacterium
CCGTGACGAACGTAGTAGTGGCGACGTCCGTCGCTGGGCTTGAGGGCAACGAGGGATCCGGCGCGTACGCCTACGACGATGCGGGCTACACTTTCACGGCGCCCCAGAAGGCGAGTCTCGACGGCACGGTCTATGCATGCACGGGCTATACGCTTGAAACATGGAACGGTTCGGTGTGGAGCGCGCCGGTCTACCGTCAGTGCACGTCATACGCCGCAGCCGACACCTCCGCCAAGGTCCGCATCACATGGCATTGGCAGCGCGTGTCAGGGGTCGCGTACACCGACCTTGACCCGCTCTTCGAAGAATACGTCACCGACGGCCTTGTGCTGCATCTCGACGGCATCCGCAATGTCGGCGCCGACAAGCCGCACGACTGGTCTTCCCCGCAGTGGATAGACCTCGTGAACGGGAACATCGCGAGCATCCAGCACGACGATGCCGACGAAAGCACGTGGCAGGACGACGGCTACTACTTCGGCGGACACTCCTTCGCGCAGTTCGTCAACGCTCTTTCCGGACTCGCCAACGCCGTGACAGTCCAGGTCGTCTGCGACACGACCACAAACGCGCTAGCGAAACTTCGGGCGGAGTCGGGCAACGTGGTCATTTGGCCGAACCTTGTCGGCACCGGCGACAACGACCAGCTGAACATCTACTACGACATGAACAAAGGCAATGACGCCCTCACATTGAAGAACGCGAACGGCGGCAATGCGAACATCCCGAAAGGAGCATGGGAGGGACGCTATGCAACGGCCATCCGCAACGGAACGAAGAACTACCTCACGCAGACGGCAAGTCTTGACGATGCCGGCGAGGCGGACGCCGCCAGCGCCAACATCGGCACTGAGACGCTGCGCGTTGGCTGCGCCTGCTCAACGCTCGCCAAACGCCAGCAGCGTTGGTTCCTCGGCACAATCAAGGCAGTGCGCATCTACAACCGCGTCCTTTCGGACGATGAACTTGCATGGAACCGCGAGATCGACGAGGCGCGCTTCTTCGGCGGGCCGATGCCAGTCGAGAACGTCGTCGTGGCCTCGTCCGTTCGCGGCGTCAGCGGCAACGAGCCGGAGGGGAACTACATGCTCCCTGCCGGCGGCCACACATTTACCGCTCCCGCAACAGTGACAGTTGGAGAGGATACCTACTTCTGCACGGGCTACACGCTTGAAGAGGCATTGGACGGCGAAGGATGGAGCGCGCCTGCTTTGCACAGCGGCAACCTCGCCGCCGCGCTCACCGACACGACTGCCAAGGTCCGCCTCACCTGGCAGTGGACGCACACGGCAGGTCCTGGATACGACGCAGCATTCAGCGACTACGTGACGGACGGTCTTGTGGTGCATCTCGACGGCATTAGAAACATCGGGGTGCAGGCTGTGCACGACTACGGAGCAGTGCGTTGGACCGACCTTGCCGCGAAGGGCGGCGCGGCCAGCTTCGTTACAGGCAGCGCCGGCAGCCGATGGATGAATGACGGCTACTACTTCGACGGCGCGGCCAACGCGAGCTACGCAATAATGAACGGCACGCGCACAGTGGGTGCGGCTTTCACCGCGCAGGCCGTGCTGGACTTCGACTGCAACGCATCGCACCGCCGAAACGTAGCTTGGCCAATCATCATCGGCACCACTCAGGCGAACGACGAGTTCTCGATGTACTACAACCAGAACAACATCGAGACCCCGGCCGTCATGCTGAAGGTGGCCAACACGAGGACGCAGAACATTCCGTCGTGGGGTGGCGAATACGTGACTGCGCGCGCCGACGGCACCAGCATCGCCCAGTTCGAGACGGCACTGCCGGCCGCGGCCCCGAGTCCTTTCACGAAAGAGCCTGGCACTAGAACGTTCACCTTCGGCTCCGGTGATGGCAGCGACAATCGCTTCAACTCGCGAAAGCTCACGGGTACGATAAAGTCTATACGCATCTACAATCGTCCATTGACCGACGAGGAGCTAGAGCGGAACCGCGCGGTGGACGAAGTGCGCTTTTTCGGACGCTCTCCGGCGCCGACGGGAATGCTGATAGTCGCATCCGACGTCGATGGACTTTCAGGAAATCAGCTGAACGGCCTGTATCATCCTGCGACGAGCTATTCATTCACTGCGCCGGAGGAGGCGATTCATGGAGGTGTTCCATACGAACTTTCCGGATATACGCTTGAAACATGGAACGGTTCCGCCTGGGAGGTGGTGGAGTCCAATCCCGGGACATGGGCGGAGATCGACGTTTCCTCGGCTTCAAAGCGACTCACGTGGAACTGGCGCGTGAAGAGCCGCCTCACGCACATTCCCGACTACGACGTGGGCGACTACGTGCAGGACGGGCTCTATCTCCACTTCGACGGCATCCGCAACGCCGGCGCTGACGTTGGCCATGACGATGCGGCGACGACTTGGGCGAACCTCGGCACGGGCGGCGCGGGCTTCAACGCCACGTTCGACTATGCAGACAACGCATCTGCAGGTGACGGATGGGCGGCTGACGGATACAACTTCGTCTATGGCGGCAAGTTCGCCAAGCTCGGCGACAATCCGTCGTTAGGCTGGCAGGTGACGGTACAGATCGTCTGCGAAGGCAGGCCCAGCGGAAAGACGTCCGGCAACTCCTGGCCGACGTACTTTGGCGCAGCCGACGACTATCTGAACATCTATGGCTTAGGACGTGATGCGACATTGTGGACAAAGATCTTCAACAACCAAGTGGAATCCGACGGCAACAAGGCCGGCGGCCGTGTGGAACTCTCGCCGAGCGCTTCCTGGCAGTGGAGATACATCACGCTGGACTGGCATGCAGGCAAGTACGCAATCTTCCAGTCGGCGACGCCAGATCCCTCAATCTGG
Source organism: uncultured bacterium (assembly GCA_946401765.1). Classification (GTDB taxonomy): domain Bacteria; phylum Verrucomicrobiota; class Kiritimatiellia; order RFP12; family UBA1067; genus RUG572. The sequence continues at coordinate 2,850 of CAMIVJ010000114.1, forward strand.
GCAGGAAAATGGCGCTACAACTGGAGCACGTTCAGCGACCAGCCGTTCTACATCGGCGGCGTCTACAAGGAGGGCAACGCCAATTATGTCAACGAGCGCCGCCTCACCGGAAAGGTGCAGGCCGTGCGCGTGTACAACCGTTCGCTTTCGGACGAGGAGCTGGAGCACAACCGCATGGTGGACGAAGCCCGCTTCAGGGGCAATACGCCCGAGTGGAACGTGAGGATCGCTCCTGGCGAGTACAGCGCCTCCGTTGAGGCGGCTGGCAACTACTGCGTTGAGGGAACGTACACATTCACGGCTGAGGATGCCGTGGAGAACGGCAATAGGCGGTCGCTCAAGGGCTGCAGAATCGAAGCGTGGAACGGTTCCTCATGGGGCGCGTCCACGTACTCGCCAGGAGCGTCCTACACGTACACCGAAGGCGTTTCGCCAGCGAAGGTGCGCGTCACGTGGCTGTGGCAGGGAGATGGCTCCGTGTTCTTTATACGCTAAGCCGAATATGCCGCTCATGGCGCGTTGCGGTGAAGGAGTCCGGCTATGGGAATTAACGGAAGATTCATTTCATTGATCGCCTTTTGCGTCGCTCTCGTGGCGGCGGGGTGCCGCACGCCGTGGGTGATGGGGAGCGTGGACGAATGCCTGCCGAGGCACGTCGAGAAGTGCAGGCAGGATACGGCGTTCTTCGTGGAGAAGACGGAGAAGCGCGTGAAGACGGCGCTCGAGGGGGCGCTGAGAAGGCGCGGATTCGAGGTGGCGGAGAAGTCTGAGGAGAGCGACGTGCTGGTGAAGGCGTCAGTGGACTCGTGGGAGTTCAACGACGCGGGCTTCACCGGCTTCTGGGCGCGCGACGACATGCACATCACCGTGACCATCGTTGATCGCCGCAAGAACAAAGTGCTGGGCAGGTGGCGGGTGACGGTGAAGAGCGACTTCCGCATCCTCGACAGATGCGTGGACAGAATGTAGTCCGATTTGGTATAATGCCAGAAAGACTAGCACAAGGAATCTTCTAAAACATGAAAAAGCAGATGCTCATCGTCGCGTTCGCTTTGGCGGGCGCAGTGTGGATGAAGGTAATGCTGGCGCAGGATGCCGCAGCGCAGACGAATGCCCCCGCACAGGCGGCGGCAGCCGCTGCGGCGGGCGCTACCGCCGCGCCCGAGGCCGCAGCGGCCGAGGCGCCGAAGGAGATATCCGGCCTGGACCAGTGGAAGCTCTACTGGCGCCAGGGCGGCAACACGATGTACTTCATCGCGCTCCTCTCGGTGCTTGGCATCGGCTGCGCGCTCGAGCGCTTCTTCAACCTCCGCAGGTCGCGCGTGGTTCCCGACGGTTTCGCGGCCGATGTGATCACGCTGTGGAAGGCGGGGAAGGTGGACGACGTCGCCGCGCTATGCCGATCGTCCAAGACCATGCTTTCGCGCGTCGTCGAGACTATGATCCAGCACAAGGATTCGAAGGACTACAACGAGGTCAAGATGTTCGCCGAGGACAAGGTCGGCCGCGAGCTCAGACTTGAGAACCGCAAGGCCGCGATGCTCTCCACCGCTGCGACCATCGCGCCTCTGCTCGGGCTCTTCGGCACGGTTGTGGGCCTTCTCGGCGCGTTCGGCACCGTTGCCGCGATGGGCGAGATGGGCGACGCGTCGGTTCTCGCCGACGACATCGGCAAGGCGCTTGTCACCACGGTGGCGGGCCTCGCCGTGTCGATGCCATGCCTCTTCGTTTTCGGCATCATCAGGAACAGGCTCAGCCTATACGCGGTGCTCCTCGAGGAGGAGGTCGCCGACCTCGTGAACCAGATATTCATCAGGAAGTAGAGCATCGCCATGGCCGTCAGCTACGAAGAGGACGACAAGCCCGAGATACAGCTCACGTCGATGATGGACTGCATCTTTCTGATGCTCATTTTCTTCCTGGTGTCTAGCCAGCTCAAGAAGATCGAGAAGGAGATTCCGCTGGAGCTCCCGAAGGCGGACGTCGCACGGGACGTCAAGGCGACGCCGGACCTTATCACTGTGTCTGTCGACTCGAAGGGCGATCTCTACGTCAACTCCAAGCCCGTAGGTCCGGCGGGGCTCAGAAGCGCCCTGCAGGCCGCGGTTGCGGAGAACCCCGACAGGCGCATCCGCATCGCCGGCGACGTGTTCGCGCCGTTCCGGTCGATCGTGCAGGTGCTCGACGCCTGCAAGCAGGAGAATCTCACCGTCGTCGGCATACACACGGCCGACGGACTCAAGAAGTGACGCACATGGACGCGAGGCTTTTTTCCGACGAGATACGCGAGCGCGAACGCAGGCGCAGACGCAAGGACATGCTCTGGAACGTCGCATCGTTCGTCCTGCACGTAGTCTTCTTCGGCGCGGTCGTGATGATGACGCCGGTGAAGAGCCTTGTGTTCGACAAGGAGGCGAAGAAGTCCAACCCCGCCGCGGATCTTTCCGCCGACCGCATCGAGGAGATAGCCGACTCTCTGTCGCAGGCGCGCACAGGCGAGCTTCAGAGGCAGCTCGAGGCGATGCAGACCGTGCTCCACAACATGGATCTCATGAAGAGCGAGCTGCAGAAAGACTACGACGCCTTCGCCGAACAGTCTTCGGCTGGCCTCAAGGACGAACTCTCCAAGATGATCGACGAGGTGGAGCTGGCGCAGAAGACGGCGCTGGTGGAGCAGACGCCTATGATCGGAAAGGTGGAGAAGATGGTCGCCGAGGAGCGCCTGGACCTTGAGGACGAGGCACGGTCGAAGTGGCTGCGCGAGGCGGCCGACGATCTTATCACGAATGCCGGAGACAAGATCGGCGACGCGCAGGCGCGCGCCGGAAACGCGCTCGACCGCATGCAGGTGCAGGCGCAGTTCGGCGGCTACCGCAAGACTGCCGAGGCGTCAGGCAAGGTGCGCGACGAGCAGGTCGAGGCGGCGGCGATGCAGAACAAGGCCCAGAAGGAGGCGAGCGACATCGGCTTCCGCATGGGCGACTACCGCCATCGCGCCAACGATCTTAAGAACCATGAAGATCGTCTGCGTGAACAGAAGGAACGCCTTGCCAAGGCCGAACAGGAGCACAAGGAGGCCGAGGCGCGGCTCGCGGACGCGACGGCGAAGCGAGATGCCGCGGAAAGTGATCGCGACGCCGCGCAGAGCGGCGACAGGAAGATCCGCGACGAGGCGAACCGCAGGTTCCGCGAGGAGAGGGCGCGCGCCGACCGAGAGAGGCGCCGCGTCGAAAGCACGGCCAAGACGGCCGGCGACGCCAGACGCCGCATAGCCGAGCTCGAGGAGAAGGTTGCCGCGCGCAAGGCCGCCGTGGCGGAGCTGGATGACGTGCGCCGCGCGAAGGTGAACGGCGAGCAGATCGAAAAGCTCCGCCGCGCCGCCACGGCGCAGGCCGACGTGAAGTCGCGCGTTGAGCAACTGCGCAAGACGCTAGAGGAAGATTCTGCAGACCTCCGCAGGCTCGTGCAGGAGGACCGCCGGGAAAACGCGCTCGTTCATCGGAACGCTTCCGCGCTGAAGCTCGTCGATGCCTACGACGCGGCCAAGGAGATCGAGGAGGCGATCACAGAGTCGTACAAGGACATCAAGGCCACGCAGACGGCCATCGAGCGCAAGATGAGCTTCGAGGCGGCGCAGAAGATCACTGACGTCGCGAAGGCCGTGCGCCTGAAGGCGAACCGCGAGGCCATCGAGAGCAGTCCCCGCACAAAGGAGGCGCTTGACGCGCAGAAGGTAGCCCAGGCGGAAGTCGTGCGCGAGGCGGACGCAATCGTGGAGACGGTCGTTGCGATGATGGATGAGGCCATGGCGCTTGTTCGCCCCGACAATCCCGAAGCGTCAGCCGGCGCGAACGCGAAGACGATTCCGTGGCTTGAAGAGAAGAACTTCGCGCAGCGCGCCCAGGAGGCGTCGCGCGCCGAACGACTTGCTGGCATGAAGGCCGCCGCCGACTATCAGGTGGCGATCACCGCGGCCGCAGCGGAGAACGAGCATGAGCGGGCGAAGGACTTGACGAAAGTCATGGAGAAGGCGGCGTCAGGCGATGCGAGGCCGGCCGGCTATTCGCAGACGGATTTCGGCAACGAACTTGTGCATCTGAACGGGCGCATGCCCGATTTGGTGGGAGGAAACGTGTTCAGGTTCTCTGAGAATCCCGCGAAGGAGGGCATCCCGGCGAAGTGGGCGTATGTCCAGGACTGGTACGTGATCGGTCCATTCCCGAACCCGGACCGCGTGAATCTGCGCCGCAAATTCCCGCCAGAATCGGTGGTGGACCTCGATGCGACATACGTGGGGAAGGGGGGCCGCACGATAAAGTGGGAGTTCATGCAGACGAAGAACGCGACGCCAAAGGAGACTTGGAGAGGCGACCTGAAACCGGAGATTGTTCCGCTCACGGCGGAGGAGTATGGCATCTGGTATGCGTATGCAGAGGTGTTCTCAGACGTCGCATGCGATCGGTGGATTGCAGTAGGATCCGACGACCGCAGCGACATCTGGATCAACGATGTGCCCGTGTGGGGATCCTCCAACACGCTCAAGGCCTGGCGCGTTGACGAGGGCTACCGCCGCATTCGACTGAACAAGGGCCGCAACCGCATCCTCGCCCGCATCGAGAACGGCTGGCATGCGCTCGGCTGGTCGGTGTGCATCTCGCTTGACGACGGCGCGCTCGCGAAATGAAAGCCCCTAGTTTTCGAAGTACACGGCGTGCGAAAGGTCGGGCACTAGGCGCACGCGCTCGCCGTGGCGGAATGATGCATCGCCGGGAAGACGCGCGATGACAGGCTGCTTGACTGCGTCGAGGCGAGCGTGCACGATCGTCTCCGCGCCGAGCGGCTCCACGAGATCGACCGTGGCGACGAGGCCGGGCGTGTTCGCTTCATCCTCTGCGACACGTTCCACGCGAACGTACTCGGGGCGTATGCCCACGGTGCGGCCGAGGTCGAGAATGCCGGGCGGCAGCAGGTTCATAGGCGGCGTGCCGATGAACGAGGCAACGAAGCGATTGGCTGGATGGTTGTACACCTCAAGAGGCGCGGCGGCCTGTTGGATGCGTCCGCCGTTCATCACCACGATGCGCTCGCCCATGGTCATGGCCTCTACCTGGTCGTGGGTGACGTAGATCATGGTGGCGCCGAGTCTATGGTGCAGGCGCACGATCTCGGCGCGCATTTCGACGCGCATCTTTGCGTCGAGGTTTGAGAGGGGCTCGTCGAAGAGGAAGACAGCTGGCTCGCGCACTATGGCGCGGCCAAGGGCCACGCGCTGGCGCTGTCCGCCTGAGAGGGCCTTGGGAAGGCGGTCGAGGTAAGGGGCGAGGCCGAGGGTCGCGGCGGCGGCGTCAACGCGGCGCGCTATTTCGTCCTTGGGCGCGTGGCGCAGGCGCAGGGCAAAGCTCATGTTCTCGCGCAC
>CAMIVJ010000115.1 GCA_946401765.1 uncultured bacterium
GGCGGAAGCTCTTGCCGACGAAAAAGTCACGAAGATCGTCGTCGTTCACGGCAAGGACCTCGCGAAAATGGTCGAGGTCGGCATGGCGAAGATGGGCGGATGGGACAAGTTCTTCAAGCCAGGGGCCAAAGTGGCGCTCAAGCCGAACCTCGCCTGGAAGTCCACGCCCGAGCAGGGCGGCAACACGCATCCCGACATCCTACGCGCCGTCATCAAGGGCGCGGAGGCCTGCAAAGTGAAGCAGATACTCATCCCCGAGAACACGTGCCAGCCCGAGAAGATGACGTTCAAGGTCAGCGGCGCAAACGACGCGATAGAGGGAACCTCGGCGAAACTCTACCGTCCCAAGCCCGCCGACTACAAGGAAGTGGACGTGCCCAAGGGGAAGATATGCCAGAAGGCCAAGGCCACGCGCGACCTCATCGAGGCGGACTGCCTCGTGAACATGCCCGTCGCCAAGCACCACAGCGGCGCCACGCTCACCCTCTCGATGAAGAACTGGATGGGCGCGGTGGACAACAAGACGCGCCGGTCGTGGCACCGCAACGGGCTCCACCAGTGCATCGCCGACTTCAGCACCTTCCTCAAGCCCACGCTCATCGTGATCGACGCGACGCGCATCATGCTCGACCACGGCCCGCAGGGTCCAGGCAAGCTGGCGTATCCCAACGAGATCATCTTCGCAACGGACCCCGTCGCCGCCGATACGTATGCCGCCTCCCTCTTCAAGAAGACCCCCGACGACGTGCCGCACATCAAGCTTGCGGCCGAACTGGGCGTTGGCTGCGCCGATCTCAAGAAGATTGACGTCGAGCGCGTCGAGGTTTAAGAAGGAGACCCGACATGAAATGGTTGAGGCGAAACATCTGGCGGCTGCTGATTGCAGCGGCCGCCGCAGTCCTCGCGTTGGGGTACGTCCCCGAATCACACCCCGAACTCGCCTCAATCCTTCCGCGCCTCAGCCCGATCCTGAGCCTCTTCGGCGCGCTGGCGACGCGGGCGTGGCTGGGCTGGCTCATGCTGCTCGGCATCCCGCTTCTCGTGCTCGCAGCGTTCAAGGGCAGGTTCTTCTGCTGGCATCTCTGTCCGATGGGCTTCCTCTCGGAGACGGCCGGGAAGCTGAACCCGTGGGGCAAGGGCCTCGTCCGGCGCGTGCCCATGGTCAACAAGGCGCTCGCGCTCGTGATTGCCGTGACGGCGGCCTGCGGCTACCCGCTCCTGATCTGGTGCGACCCGCTCTGCATCTTCAACGGTTTCTTCGCAGCCTGGCGCGAGCCGCTCGCGATCGCGTCGGCCGGCACTGGCATCGGGTTCGTGCTGGTCATCCTGGCCAGCATCGCCGTGCCGAACATCTGGTGCCACCGGCTGTGTCCGCTCGGCGGCCTGCAAGAGGCTATTGCGCAGCTCTGCCGCCGCAGGGCGAAGACTGCGGACGGCGCGCCGGAGCAGTCCGCCCTCTCCGTCGTCGGCGCAACGCGCCGTACCGTGCTGGCGGCGATCCCCGCAGCCGCAGCGAGCCTCGCCGTGCGGCACGCGGTCGGCGCGAAGGGACGCGACGCCATACGTCCGCCCGGCGCCGACCTGGAGCGTTTCAACGCGCTATGCGCTCGGTGCGGCAACTGCATGAAGGCGTGTCCCTATCAGCTGATCCAGCCCGATCTGGGCGATAGCGGCATCGAGGGGCTGTTCACGCCCGCCCTCCAGCTGCGGAGCCGCAACGCCGACCAGGAGCAGTACTGCTTCCAGGACTGCGTCGCCTGCACGCAGGTGTGCCCCACGGGTGCGTTGCGTCCGCTCACGGTGGAGCAGAAACACGCAACCCCGATCGGCACCGCCGTGATCGACCGCAAGAAGTGCCTCGCGTGGGAGAACCACGAGTATTGCGTCGTGTGCGACGAATACTGTCCCTACAAGGCCGTCAAGGTGGAGGAGCACGACGGTGTGAGCTGTCCCGTCATCGACGAGAAAAAATGCCGCGGCTGCGGCGCATGCGAAAGCAACTGCCCGGCTGACCCCATCGCCATAGTCGTCAAGCCGCTAAAGGCAAAAGGCAAGCAACAGAAAAAATGAATACCGACGCCCTTCCACGCATTCTAGAATTCGCGATGCTCTTCTGCTTCGGCTTTTCCTGGCCGTTCGCGATCGCCAAGACCCTCCGCGCAAAGCGCGTCGACGGCAAGAGCCCGATGTTCGAGATCATCGTGATCGTAGGTTACCTCTTCGGCATAGCCAGCCATCTCATCAGCGACAGAAGCTGGGTGACATGGGTGTACCTGGCCGATACGGCGCTCGTAGCGACCGACCTCGCGCTTTACTTTCACTACGCAAGGGCGCAGCAAGCGCAACCGTCAAATAGTGACCGTACATGAGGATGCAGCCATGGCAAAAACATATTCAGACTTCTCTCAGCTGAAGAAAATCAAGACGGAACCCGTGACGGAACCCGTTCCCCCGACGGAACCGCCGCCCGCGCCAGAAGACCGAAAGCTTGCGGAATCCGCGAACTCCGCCGACTACTTCTCCTCTCTCCTCGGCGCGGGCGCGTCGCCGCGTAAGAAACCGCCGCGCACCACAGTCGTAACGCCAGCAACGATCTCCCGCGTACGAGCCGAGCAGGCCGAAGACGCCTTCGCCGCCGAGCGCGACGCCCTCAACGCCAAAATTGAAGAGAAACAGGCTGTGATCGACGCCCTCGCCATAGACGCTGCCGAAGCGAAGGACGAACTCGCGAAAGTGCAGGAAGAGTTGGCTCGGGTGCAAGAAGAACTGGCGCGGGTACAAGAAGAACTCGCACAGACAAAGACCACGCTCGACGCCGAACGCGCCGCGCCGAAAGTGGACGAGGCGATGCTGCAAGATGTAACCGCAAAGGACCGCGAAATCGCCCGCCTTAAGGAACTGCTAGTCGAAGCACAGCGCACTTCGCTCTCCTCCACCGTGCTGCTGGACAAGCCCGAAAGCTTCTCCGAAAAATTTCCCGGCGAAGTTCGCGAGCACCTGCTTGAAGCACTCGCGGACGCGCAACGCGCGGCAGACGCCGGCGGACGCGACCGCCGCGCGCGCATCCTCGAGGCGATTCTCTGCGAGAACGCCGTCACGGGCGAACTCGCGCGCCGTCGCGACGAGGTGAAGCAGATCATGAAGGACGCCGGAACCTTCATCGACGACGCGGCAATCGCGGCGCTGGAGAAACTCGGCTTCCGCTACGTCTCAGGGTCGAACCACCACAAGCTCGACTTCGCGGGCATCCGCTTCCCAGTGGCGAAAACACCCAGTGACCACCGCAGCTGCCTCAACAGCGCGGCGGAAATCTGCAACCGGGTGTTTTAATCCGCACGGCGGCGGATTAGCCGTTCTTCTTCTCGAACTCCTTCATGAAGTCGACGAGGCAGTCCACGCCGGCCATCGGGAAGGCATTGTAGATCGACGCGCGGATGCCACCGACGGAGCGGTGCCCCTTAAGCGACTTCATGCCGGCCGCCGCCGCTTCCTTGATGAACTGGGCCTCCAGTTCCTCGGTGGGCAGACGCCACGTGACGTTCATGTTCGAGCGATACTCCTTCAGAGCCGTGCCGCGGTAGAAGCCCGAGCCGTCGATCACGTCGTAGATCTTCTTCGCCTTCTCGGCGTTGAGCTTGAAGAGGTTCTCCTTGCCCATCTTCTTCACCCACTTCATCGTCTCGCCGAAGATGTAGATGCCCCAGGTCGGCGGCGTGTTGTAGAGCGAGTTCTCGTCCACGTAGGTGCGGTACTGCAGCATCGTGGGGATCGTGGTGGAGCCCTTCTCCGCGAATTCCTTGCGGATCGCCACCACGGCCATGCCGGACGGGCCGAGGTTCTTCTGCGCGCCCGCGTAGAACATCGTGAACTTCGAGTAGTCGCGCTCACAGGAGAGGATGTCGCTCGACATGTCGCCGATGAGCGGCGAACCGGAATCGGGGATCACCTTCAGCTCGGCGCCGGAAATCGTCTCGTTCGTGCAGATGTGGCTGTACGCCGCGCCTGCGGTCCACTTGAACTCGTCATTCGCCGGCATGCGCGTGGGGATGTCCTTCTGGCAATTCGCCACCACGTTCACGTTGCCGATCATCTGAGCCTGCTTGAGCGCCTTGTTCGACCATGTGCCCTGGTTGGCGTAGTCGGCGGACTGTCCCGCGCCGAGGAAGTTCATCGGAATCATCGCGAACTGCATCGACGCACCGCCCTGGATGAAGCACACCGACCAGTCGTCGCCCAGGCCGCAGAGTTCCTTGAACGTGGCGATCGCCTCCTGGTGGATGGCATCGTAGTCCTTGCCGCGGTGGGACATCTCCATCACGGACATTCCGCAGCCCTTGTAATCCACGAGGTCGGCCTGCGCGTTCTGCAGGACCTCAAGGGGCAACACGGCCGGACCGGCCGAGAAATTATAGACACGAGACATTGCTTGTTCCTTGATTGGTTAAGAAAAAACGGGTGATATTGTACTCCTCGGACGCGGTTTTGGCAACTCAATTTGTCGTCCGATGTTGAAAAGGATGCCCACGGCGATCATCGACGTCATGAGGTTCGTGCCACCATAGCTGATGAACGGCAGGGCAAGTCCCTTCGTGGGCAGGCAGCCCGTGACGACGCCGATGTTGAACAGCACCTGGAAAAACACGAGGAACGTCATGCCGAAGGCGAGCAGTCGTCCAAGGCGGTCCGGCGCGCGCAGCGCGATGCGGATACCGCAGATGAAGAACACCGTGAACACCGTCAGTAGCACGAGCGAGAAGACCAGCCCAAGCTCCTCCGCGCCGATGGCGAAGATGAAGTCGGTGTGGGCTTCGGGCAGATAGAACTTCTTCTGCATCGACTTAGTGTAGCCCACTCCGAACGGTCCACCGTGGCTGATGGCAACAAGCGCCTGGCTGAGCTGGTACGCCGCAGGGTCGTCACCCGTTGGGGGCGGCAACCCCAGCCATGTGAGAATCGGCTCCGGTAGCCATGCTGCCAAACGACGCATGCGGTTCGGGTTGAACGCCAGCAACGTACCGACGGCCACCAGTGCCCCGCCGCCCATCAGGACGATGTGGAGGATACGCATGCCGCCAATCAGGCAGAGCGTGCCGCCGGCAAGCCCGATGACCATCGTCGCGCCGAAATCCGGCTCGACTACGGCAAGCCCCATAAGCACGCCTACGATCATCACCGCCGGCACGGACCCTTTCCAGAACTTCTCGATGCGCCAGCCGGCCCAGTCGAGAAAGACAGCGGTGGAGATTACGACGAATATCTTGCCCAGCTCGCTTGGCTGGAGCCGCACAGATCCGACCAGACGCAGCCAGCGGTGCGAACCCTTCGTCTCCGGAGCCAACAACACCGCAGCCATCAGGCCAACGACGACTACATAGACGCAGACGGTCAGGTAGGGATAACGCCGCCAGTTGTGGTAGTCGAAGAACGCCGCCACCAGCAAAAAAACCATCGCCACGCCCAGCCATACGGCTTGATGCGTGACGAAGTAGTCTGCGCTATGGTACAGCGCGCGACCCGTCTCCTCGCCGGCGGACGCCAGCAGCGTAAAACCGAGGCCCAGAAGTACGAGAACCGAAATACCCAGAACTGTAAGCGTCCAGCGCACGACCAACTTACTGGACGTTCACCTTGGCGTTCGGCGGAAGCTTCAAGACCTGGCCGGGCTTGACCTCATCCGTCGGCTTGAGGTCGTTGATGTCCATGAGCGCGCTCGGGCTGATGCCAAAGGCGATCGCGATTGAGACGAGATCATCGCCCTCCTTCACCGTGTAGGTGGGCAGCGGCTTCTCGGCCGGAGCCGACGGCGCGGGAGCGGCTTCCGCCACGGGCTTCGCCTCCTCAACAGGCTTCGCCTCGGCGGCGGGCTTCGTCTCGGGTTTCGCCTCTGCAACGGGCTTATTCTCAACAGGCTTCTTCTCGGCAGGCTTCGCCTCAGCGGCAGGCTTTGCTTCCGCTGCGGGCTTTGTTTCGGCAGATTTCGCCTCAGCGACGGGCTTCTTCCCCGCTTCAGGCGCTGCGGGCTTCTCCGCCTTTGCGGCAGGAGCCTTGTTCGCCTCGGGGGTCTGCTTTTCCGTCGGAACCTTCAGCTTCTGTCCAGCGCGCAGCTGGTTGGCCTGAAGTCCGTTAAGCGCCTTGAGCGCGCGGATGGAGATGCCGTACTCGCTGGCGATCTTCCCGAGCGAATCTCCGCTCTTCACCACATATTCCTTCGTAGGCCCTTCGTACGCCACAAAAGCGTTCTTCGTCTTGACGGGAGCCTTCGTGTTTGCGGCGGCGGACGACGGAGCGGCAGCGGGCATTACCTTGTTTCCACTGTTCTTATCCGCCGGCTTCGCCTCAGGCGCGGCAACCTTGGCAACGGCCGGCGCGGCAGCAACCGCTCCAGGCATCTTGAGCTTCTGCCCAACGCGAAGGCGCTTTGGATTCAGACCGGGATTCGCGGCCAAGATTGCAGCCTGACGATAGTTCGTGCGCTTGCTGATGAGGAAGAGCGTATCGCCTGACTTGACGACGTACTCGGCGGGCGCATCGGCAGGTGCAGCAACCGGCGCGGTGGCAGGCTTGGCAGCCGGCTTAGCCTTCGGCTTCGGCGTCTTGGGAGGAGGCGGAGGCAACGGCTTGATATCGCGCACTGCCGACTGGGTCTTGGCCACAGGCACGACGGGTGCCGGCGCGACAGGCGTTACGACGGGAGCAGGCTCGGGCGGGGGCGGCGGCAATGGGGCCACTACGGCAACGGGCTGTGTCGGCTGCGGGGCCACCTGCGGCTCCGCAACAGGAGTGACGACCGGGGGCTTACGTGCAGCCGGCGTCGAGATTACAGTGATGGTCTGAGTGGGCTCCGTACGCCGCGGAGCGGGTTTCCCCGGCTTCGTCGCCTTGCAGCCTTGCATCGTCAGGCAGACCGCTATCATGTTGATACCCAGAACCAGTCCGAGCTTTTGCGCCTTCATTTTTTTTATCCTTGTTTTATGGTTTCCACTTCGCCGCCCGTCCCCTCCGCACGAACGAAGGAGGCGAATGCGTCGCCGCGGGCCCCGTAACTGTTAAATTGATCGAAACTTGCCGCGCCGGGAGAGAGGAGCACTACCTCACCCGCACGCGCATCGCGCCGGGACCTCTCGACCGCCCGGCCGAGCGTCCCGCAGATCTCGCACGGGACGGTTTCCCGCCACGCTTCGAAGAGCTGGTCTGCGCAACGCCCTATAAGATACACTTTTTTGACCCCGGAACGCAAGTACGGAATTACAGAATTTGGAGAATCCCCTTTTGCGAGTCCGCCGGCAATCAGACGCACCGACGGCTCCGCGCGCCCGCCCTGCGCCATCCGCACGCCCGCCGCAAGCGCGGCAAGCGACGTGGCCTTCGAGTCGTCGATGTACGAAATTCCCTTTATTTCCGCCACTTTCTGCATCCGGTGCGCGAGCGGCACGAAGTTCGCGAAGGCGCGCGCGATGGCGTCGCGCGACAGTCCGGCGGCGTCCAAAAGCGCCGCCGCGACCTCGCCGTTTGGTCGGAGAACCTCGTTGTCGAAATATGAGCCCGCGAGGCAGTCGTCCCACGCGCGCGCCGCGGCGACGGCGCGCGCGGCCCCCTCGAGCATCTTGCGCTTGAGCGCGTGATAGGCCTCCACGCTGCCGTGTCGGTCGAGATGATCCTCCTGTAGATTGAGAATCGCGGCCGCGACGGGACGGAAATTCTCGGGGTGCGTGGTCTCCATCTGGAAGCTTGAAACCTCCACCACGGCCCACGCAGGTTGCGGATCCATCAGCGCCACCTCGCAGAGCGGCGTACCGTAGTTGCCGCACGCGACGGCGGAGACGCCCGCCGCGTTAAGTCCGTCTGCGATGAGCTTCACCACGGAGCTCTTCCCCTTCGATCCTGTCACCGCGAGCATCTTCCCCGCGAAGTACCGCGCGCCGAGCTCGAGCTCGCTGATCACCGGCACGCCCGCCGCGCGCGCCGCGACCTGCCACGGGTGCGTGAGCGGCACGCCGGGACTCGTCACTGCAAGGTCCCATACGCCGCCTGGATACGCGTCGTCGCCGTCGAGCACGCGCACCTCAGCGCCGTCGCGACGCAACAACGCCGCCGCCGCCGCACCGCTCTTCCCCGCGCCGAATACGAGTGCGTTCATGAGAGGACGGCCTCCAGGTG
>CAMIVJ010000116.1 GCA_946401765.1 uncultured bacterium
CCCGCGCGCCAAAGGCAAGTTGTTTTAAATAGTTGTTTCCAATTATCAGAAGGCTCGGTGGTGAATTAAGCAGATGCGCCCACGCATTACAAGATTGTGGCATCGCAACTCGGTTATGTTACAGGAATTGTAAAAGAATGGGGGCGGGAGGGGGCGCTCAGCCGCTTGGCACGGGTCATGCTAATGTGTATTCGATATGCAACGAATACACGACATCTACCGCCCGACCGACGAGCGCAAGTGCGACTGGCGCGAAGTCGAGCGCATGCTTTCCGACGAGGAGCTGAAGGAGCAGACTTCGCGCTGCATGAACTGCGGACAGCCGTTCTGCCACGCCTACGGTTGCCCGCTAGGCAATTTCGTCCCCGACCAGAACCGCGCCGTGGCGCAGGGCGACTGGAAGCGGGCATACGCGCTTCTGACGGTGAACTCGGACTTCCCCGAGTTCACTTCTCGTATCTGCCCTGCGCTCTGCGAGGCATCATGCGTGCACCAGCTCGACGAAGAGTCGGTGATGGTGCGGCAGAGCGAGAAGCGCATCATAGAGACGGCGTTCGAGAACGGCTGGGTGGCGCCGCGTCCGCCGGAAAAGGAGAACGGCAAGTCCGTAGCCGTGATCGGGGCGGGTCCGGCGGGGCTCTCCGCCGCCGTAACCCTTCGGCGCAGGGGATGGTCCGTGACGGTGTACGAGCGGCGCGCCAACATCGGCGGACTCCTCCGCTACGGCATTCCCTGCTTCAAGCTCGACAAATCGCTCATCGACCGCCGCCGCGCGATTCTGGAGGCTGAGGGCATCCGATTCGTGACAGGCATCGAGGTAGGCAAGGATCTATCCGCCGAATGGCTCGCGAAACATAATGACGCGGTCATCGTCGCCATCGGAACGCCCGCCGCGCGCGACCTCAAGATTCCTGGACGAGAACTTGCAGGCATCCATCTTGCACTTGAACTCCTCGAAGGGCAGAACCGCTTTCTGACGGGAGAGATTTCCGCGCCGCCGATCAGCGCCAAGGGCAAGGACGTGCTCGTGATCGGTGGCGGCGACACAGGCAGCGACTGCGTGGGCACGGCGATCCGCCACGGAGCGAAATCCGTTACGCAGATTGAGATCATGCCCAAGCCGCCGGATGAACGCGACGTTTCCACGCCATGGCCGCTATGGCCCTACATGCTGCGCACGAGTTCCAGCCACAAGGAGGGCTGCGAACGCCGGTGGAACCTCAATTCGCTGCGTTTCGTCGAAAGTGACTCACCAACCACGAGCCACGAACCACGAACCACGGACCACGAGCCACACGTCTCCGGCGTGGAAGTTGAGACAGTCGAATGGGAATTCTCGTCGGAAGGGCGTCCGGTGAAGTTCCACGCCGTGCCGGGCACAAAGGAAATCATAAAAGCGGATCTCGTGTTCCTTGCAATGGGCTTTACGGGCGTGCCTGCCGAGAATCCAATCATCGCGCAGCTCGGGCTAAAGCAGACTCCCCGCACGGCGCTCATCTCAGATTCGTCGAAGAACATCTTCTGCGTAGGCGACTGCGCTTCCGGCGCATCGCTAGTCGTCCGTGCGCTCGCTAGCGGCAAAGACATCCCATTGCAGTGAAAAGGACATGCAGCATGAACACCAACTGCCTTCAAGCTTTCAAACCTTCAAACACTCAAACTCTCTACCGCAGCGAATATGAGCACGATGCGTGCGGAGTGGGAATGGTGGCGAATCTCTCCGGTGAGGCAAGCCACGACATCGTGGTGAAGGGCATGACGATCCTGAAGCGCCTCATGCACCGCGGCGCCACCGGCAACGATTCGGAGACTGGTGACGGCGCGGGGCTCTTGATGAAGATGCCGCATGGATTCTTCAGGAAGGTTTTAGCCGGGATGACTTCGGACAACAGACTTCAGGCATCAACACTGGAAGTCGGAAGTCTGAAGTCTGAAGTCAAAGACTGCTCCGACCCTGACATAGGCATCGCGATGATATTCGGCGGAGAAGGGGAAGAGGAGAAGATCGAGAACATTGTCCGGACTGAAGGCTGTGAAGTTATCGGATGGCGCGACGTGCCGACTAATCCTGATGCCATCGGACACGACGCCCGCGCCGTCATGCCGCGTATCAGGCAGCTGTTCATTGGGACTTCAGACTTCGGGCTTCAGACTTCTGAAGTCTTAAGTCAGGAGTCCGAAGTCCTCTCCTTCGAGCGTCGTCTCTACGTCATTCGCCGCCAGATCGAAAAGAACACTGCCAACGTCTATGTCTGCTCCTGCTCGTCGCGCACGATAGTTTACAAGGGACTTCTCCTCGCTACTCAGATCGAGGCGTTCTATCCCGATCTCTCCGATCCCGACTTCGTTTCGCCGTTCGCGATCGTACATCAGCGCTACTCCACGAACACGTTCCCCTCGTGGGAGCTTGCGCATCCGTTCCGAGCCATTGCGCACAACGGCGAGATCAACGCGCTAAAGGGCAACCTCGCCGCGCTTGAGGCCCGCGAACCGTCGCTGGAGTTCCCGGACATCGAGAAGATTCTGCCGCTGATCGACAGGCAGCAGAGCGACTCCGCCTCGCTCGACAACATGTTCGAGCTGCTGGTGATGGCTGGGCGCGATGCCCCGCACGCGATGATGATGCTCATTCCGCAGGCATGGGGCGCGAAGTACCACATGGGCCACGATGTGCGCGCATTCTACGAATACCACTCCGCATTGATGGAACCGTGGGACGGGCCTGCAGCAGTGGCATTCACGGATGGCGTAAGCCTTGGCGCTACGCTTGACCGCAACGGACTGCGTCCCGCCCGCTGGACGCTCACGAGGGAAGGTCTGTTCGTCCTTGCATCAGAGGCGGGCGTTCTCGACATTCCTCCTGAATCCGTAGCGCGTCATGGCCGCCTCAAGCCTGGGTCGATGCTCTGGCTTGACCTCGTTTCTCACCGTCTGATGGAGGATGCCGAGCTGAAGACGTTCTACGCGCGGCGGCGTCCGTACCGCCGTTGGCTGAAGGAAAACCACATTCCCGTGACGGGGCTCTTCAGCGAGATCGTGCCGTCCAAAGCCGCCGAGGACGATGTGGCCAGGCAGCAGTCGCGCTTCGGCTGGACTCTGGAGGATATAGAGCTCATACTCAGGCCGATGGCGGAGACTGGACACGAACCCGTGGGCGCGATGGGCAACGACGCGGCGCTCGCGTCTCTCTCGAAGAGACAGAGGACGCTCTTCGACTATTTCCACCAGCTGTTCGCGCAGGTGACGAATCCGCCGATTGATCCCATTCGAGAAGAGCTTGTGATGTCGATCATGACGTACATCGGCAACAAGGCGAACATCCTCTCTGAAACGCCGGAGCATGCAAGGCTCGTGAAGATGACGCGTCCTGTATTGACCGACGACGAAATGAGGCGCATCAGGAACATCCCCGAGTTCCCGGCCAGGACACTTTCGATATTCTTCGATGGCGACCTTGGATCGGCTCTTGACAAGCTGGCGTCTAATGCGCTGCAGGCCGTGAAGGATGGCGCAAAGATCATCATCTTGTCGGATCGGGAAGCCGCAAAGAACGCAAAGAGCGCAGAAGTAGATTCTCCTTGTGGCAGCAAAAGAATTCCGTCGCTTTTGGCGGTGGCGGCGGTGAACAAGATCATGGCCGAGGCGGGTATGCGTCCGTCAGTCGGCATCATCGTGGAATCTGGCGAAGTAAGAGAAGTGCATCATTTCGCGGTGCTGCTTGGCTTCGGCGCGACGGCGATCAATCCTTGGCTGGCATTAGCGTCACTATCACATTTCATAAAATGCGATAGTTCGCTGAATCCGCACCAGGCCGCGTCAAACTACATCATGGCAGTGTGCAAGGGGATCATGAAGATCATGTCGAAGATGGGCATATCTACGCTACGCTCGTATCGCTCGGCGCGCATCTTCGAGGCGGTGGGGCTCGGCCCGAAGATCATGGCGGAATACTTCGGCGGCGTCACCTCGCCAGTCGGCGGGTTGGAGCTGGCGGATATTGAAAAACTTATCGAAGGGGTCCGGGGGAACCTGGGTTCCCCCGGTAGTTGTCCCCCCGGCGGGGAATACCGCACACGCAAGGGCGGCGAGGAGCACATGTGGACTCCTCAGCGTCTGATCGACTTCCGCGAGTCGGTGCGCCACAACGACTACGCCCGCTTCAAACGCTACACCGACGACATCGACAAGCACAGCCACGTAACGCTGAGGTCACAACTGGAGTTCGTGAATGTTGCCAATGTGAAAATGTTGCCAATAGCCAATTCCAATGGCCAATTGAGATCGGAAAACATTGGAACTGGCAACATTGGAACTGGCAACAATTCCACACTGGCAACATTAGTCGAGCCGGTCGATTCCATCGTGAAGCACTTCGTGGGAGGGGCGATGTCGCTGGGGTCGCTCTCGCCAGAGGCGCATGAGACGATTGCGCTCGCGCTGAATGGGCTCGGCACAATGTCCAACTGCGGCGAAGGCGGCGAGGATTCCGCGCGCTTCGGCACCGAGAAAAACAGCAAAATCAAGCAGATAGCGTCCGGACGCTTCGGCGTGACGATCGAGTACATCCGCTCTGCGAAGGACCTTCAGATCAAGCTTGCACAGGGCGCGAAGCCCGGCGAAGGCGGGCAGCTTCCCGCCCACAAGGTCAACGGACTCGTTGCGCGTCTCCGCCACGCGAAGCCCGGCACCACGCTCATCTCGCCGCCGCCGCACCACGACATCTATTCTATCGAAGACCTTTCGCAGCTCATCTACGACCTCAAATGCGCCAATCCCGAGGCGCGCGTTTCGGTGAAGCTCGTCTCCGAGGCGGGCGTGGGCACGATCGCCGCCGGCGTCGCGAAGGCGCATGCCGACGTCGTCGTCATCTCCGGTTTTGACGGCGGCACCGGCGCCGCGCCGCTCACCTCCGTGAAGCATGCAGGCCTTCCGTGGGAACCCGGCCTCGCGGAGGCCCATCAGACGCTCGTCAAGAACAACCTGCGCCATCGGGTGAAGCTGCAGGTTGACGGACAGCTCCGCACGGGACGCGACATCGTAATCGCCGCAATGCTCGGCGCGGACGAGTTTGCTTTCGGCACGTCCATGCTCGTCTCGCTCGGCTGCGTGCAGTGCCGCAACTGCAACCTCAACTGCTGTCCCGTTGGCATCGCCACGCAGAAAGAGGAGCTGCGCGGAAAATTCGCCGGCAGACCAGAGCATCTCCAGACCTATTTCAGGTTCCTTGCGGAAGAAGTGCGCGAGACGCTCGCCTCCCTCGGCCTCCGTTCACTTGCCGAGGCGCGCGGCCGCACCGACCTGCTCATGGCCAAGGCGGGTACAGCATTTGACTTTGGGGAGTTGCTGACTAGGACTTCTGACTTAGGACTTAAGACTTCAGTTGCCGAAGTCGGAAGTCCGAAGTCTGAAGTCTCGTGGCAAGAAAACTACGACTCCCGCGAGCTGATACCTGCCGTGACGAAAGGCGAAACCTCGCTCACGCGCTCGATCTCCAACAGCGACCGCTCCGTCGGCGCGGCGCTTTCTGGCTGGCTTGTTGCGCGGCGCGCTTCTGGTTCGGATGGACTCACCGTCAACTTCACTGGCGTCGCTGGGCAGTCGTTCGGCGCGTTCCTCGCGAAGGAGATAACCTTCAACTTGCGCGGTGAGGCCAACGACTTCGTTGGCAAGTCGCTTTCCGGCGGTGTGATAACGATCAGGCCGCCGGACAATCCGAGATTCAGCCCAGAAGACAATGTCATCGCGGGCAATGTAATCGCATATGGCGCGACTTCTGGAGCAATCTACATCAACGGTCATGCAGGTGAACGCTTTGGCATCCGCAACTCGGGCGCAATACTTGTTGCGGAAGGTGTAGGCGACCATGGCTGCGAATACATGACTGGAGGCACCGTAGCGATTCTCGGATCCGTTGGAGTCAATTTTGCGGCGGGCATGACTGGCGGCGTAGCATACGTTTACGACGAAAGCGGAGATCTGGACCTCAACTGCAATCTTGACTCCGTAGATCTTTTCCCCGTGAAGAAAGGTTCTGCGGACGAGAAGACGCTGCTTGAACTTCTAGAAGAGCACATCAAACGCACCAGCTCGCCCAAGGCGAAGCGTCTTGTCGGCGACTGGGCAAATGCACGTCCGTATTTCACGAAAGTTCAGCCGGCGTCGTGGAATTGACGGTCCGCTCATCCCATCATCGCGAATATCCGCTTGAGGCCCTTGCGGGCGAGGGCCCGCAGTGCGTCGAGGGATTCCTCGGTGAACGGGTTGTGCTCTGCAGTGCCCTGAAGCTCCACATAGCGGCCGTCGTCGGTCATCACGACATTGAGATCCACCTCGGCCGTAGAATCGTGCGCGTAGTCTAGGTCAAGTGTAGGCTTGCCGTCGCATACGCCTACGGACACCGCCGCGACGCGATGTATTATCGGGTTTTCAGCGAGCGTTCCGTTTGCAAGCAGCCTCGCTACGGCGTCCTGCAATGCGACCATGCCGCCGGTGATGGAGGCGCATCTCGTGCCGCCGTCCGCCTGTAGGACATCGCAGTCAATGGTTATCTGGCGCGAGCCGAGCTTTGACATGTCGACGGCGGCGCGTAGCGAACGCCCGATGAGGCGCTGTATCTCCGTTGAGCGGGCGTCCTGCCTGAGCTTCTTTATGTCGCGGTCCTTGCGTCCACCTCCAGTGGACGACGGAAGCATCGAGTATTCAGCCGTGACCCAGCCCCTCCCGGTGTCTTTCAGAAACGGCGGAACCTTGTCTTCGACGCTCGCAGTGCAAAGCACCCATGTGTCGCCCCATTTGACGAGGACGCTTCCAGCCGCGTACTTCGTGAAATTGCGGACGAACTCGATCGGACGTAACTGATCGCTCTTTCTCTTTGCCGTTTTGGTCACAGTTCTTCTCTCTTTCCGATGTTTTTGACAACGGGGCTATTATGCCACCGTTTCGGCACGCTGTCAATCTTCGTTTTTGGAAAAATAAAGAAACCGCATGGCGGTGGAATGTGATATACTATTTGGCGTCTCGCGGAACTGACGAGGGAGGGTGCGTGCCCTCTGTGGAGTTCACCACATGAACCGCGGGCGGGGGTCCCCCGTGAAGTCGTTCGTCTGGGCGCGATACCAGATACGAGGCAATGACAATGGAGAATACGTCCCTTGGTTTCAAGCGAATGGTTCGCGCGGTGATTCCGGCATTTCTGCTGGCCGTCTCCGTCGGGCAGATCTACGCGTTCACGAATTTCGCGACCGAGATACGTGACTACCTGGCTTCCCAGTATATCGCACAGGAGGTGTTCAACCATCCCGATGAGTTGAAGATCGCGATGTCCGAGTTGATGGCAAAGGTCCAATTCGCGTTTTCGCTCGGCATTTTCTTCCTTGGCATGGGCGCCGCGTTCTTCGGCAAGATCGTGGAGCGGAACATCCGACTCTCCACGATCATCGGCACGACGCTGTTCATATCGGGTCTGCTCGTGACGGCGCTTGGCGTCAAGATGAAGTCGCTTGCGCTCATATACCTGGGCTACGGATTTCTGGTGGGCACGGGCACGGGCATCATATACATCTCGCCGGTGAAGACGATGATGCTGTGGTTCCCGAACGCGAAGGCGATCGCCGCTGCGGTGCCTATCATATCGTTCGGCCTCGGCTCCACGCTCTCCACGCTTCTCTACAAGGGCTTCAGCTTTGGCGGGCCGGATGCAATGTTCGCAATGGCCTTCCGCGGCTTCTACGATTTCTTCGGGGTGGCGAAGGAGACATGGAAGATACAGTACGTGTTCCTGGCCTTTGCCGTGTTCTACCTTGTCCCAATGGCGGTGTCGGCGTTCATCCTCAAGAAGCCGAAAGTGGAGCAGATGTCGTTCGCGCACGGTCTGCCGCAGTGCGAGTTCACGTATCTTGGGCTTGCTAAAGACACGTATTTCCTCCGTGCCTGGCTGTTCATGTTCCTCAACATCTCATGCGGTCTCTGCCTAATCCCACTCGCGAAGCAGATGATGGACACTCCTGCCGTCGCCTATCCAGAGAATCTCACCAAATGGGTGATCGCGCTATGCGGAATCATGAACGGCGGCGGACGTTTCCTCTTCGCATGGTGGAGCGATCGTCTGGCGCATCGCGTGAACATTCTT
>CAMIVJ010000117.1 GCA_946401765.1 uncultured bacterium
TCCCTACACGGAGGGTTTGACTTCCCTACACGGAGGGTTTGACTTCCCTACACGGGAAAACGGGATTTGCGGCGGCTCGGCGGGACGCCTCGCCCCACCATGCGGCCCGCTCGGCGAGCGGGCCCTACCATGCGAACCGGTAGGGGCCGACCACCGGGCGGCCCGGAGGTGGGGCGAAGCCTCCGGACGCGACCAAGCCCGCATCAGCGCAGGTAGAAGATCGTGCCGCCGGGGTTGCTGTTCTTCAGCACTAGACGGCCGCCCTCGACCGTGAGAAGGAACTTGTCGGAATAGTCCTTCTCGCCATCGGTCACGGTCACCGCCACGCCCGCCACGTCGGCCGGCGCAAGGCCGGAGACTACGCCCGTGAGGATGTACGACGCGCACTTCGGGCGCGCGTTGAACGTGGCCTTCAGCGCCTTCAGGCCGCGGAACGTCGACGCGGCCGGGTCGGAGAAGACAGCCCTATCCAGCTCGCGCCTGTTGTCGACGCCAGTCACCTCCCAGCCGTTCGCGTCGCCCGCGAACTCGAACGCGCCTGTCAGCTCGCCTGTGCCCTTCAGCACTCCGAAGATCGGCATCGCCACCTCGCCGGAGGACGTGAGGGAAGAACCCTCGCCGAGATCGAGCTCCTTGTAGATGCCGGTGGGCTCGATCACAGCGATGTCGCCCAAGGTGGCCGCAAGCACCAGATTCGTCTCGTTCCACTGCTTCTCAATCTCGCCGGGAGCGATGAAGCTGAGCGTGTTGCCGTTGTTGGCCGCGCTCGGGCCCCATCCGCCGCTGCCGTCCTGCACGCGCGCCTCCCAGCGGTGCCAGCCCACGTCGAGAGTCTTCTTGCCCGTGGGAGTCGCCGTCCAGGACGTGTCGCGGATCAGCTCTTCGCCGTCGATCTTGAGCAGCTTGTTGTCGTCGTAGCCCATCTTGAACGTCCATTCGCCCTCCTTGCCGTTCTCGACCTTGAACCAGCCCTCGAACTTGTTGGCCTTGCCCGAGAAGTACGACGACCAGCTGCTGGCGTCGCTGAGGCCGCTGTGCTTGTGCATTGGGGCGACGGAGTCGATGCACTTGATGTGCGCCCAGTTCTCCGTTGTGTCCCAGCTGCCGTTTCCGTTCTGCCAGTTCCAAACGCAGGCGTTGTAGATCGGGCGCATCTGCAGCGTCAGGCCGTTGCCAAGCGACGCTCCCGGCTCGAACTTAAGGTAGTCGTTGCCGCTTGTGGAAGTCGATTCGCCCACCACGAATCCGAACGACATCAGCCTGTCCCTCCAGCCAGTGTTGTTCGGGCCGCAGGCGCCTGTGCAGTCCTCAAACGCGAGGGTGAACTTGTGCCATCCCTCCGCGAGATCCACCGTTCCGCGCGCCACTGCGCATTTGCCGCTGCTCTTGCAGACCTGCACGCCGTCCACGTCGAAGCGCACCCAGTCGTCGTAGCAGCCCGCGAACGTCCACACGCCGGCCTTCTCCGCAGGCACGTAGAACTCGCCGCGTCCCGCAAGAGTCGTGAAGCTGCGGATCATGTTGGGGTTCGCGTATATGTTGATGACGTCCCAGAATCCGCTAGCCGCGAACGGATAGCTCCAGGCCGTCTCAACGGTCGCGTCGATCTTGTAGCTCGCGGCCGCGAAGGGATAAAGCTCCTTTGAGTACTTCGCCACCTGCGCCCTTGCGCCGGAAGCGAGCGTGAGGCCGCCTGCGAATGCGGAAGTGACCCGCAGATCGTTGTCGCCGGCGTTCTCCACCGTGAGCCTGCCGAGCATGGCGCCCTGCATCCTGTCGCCCACCTTCAGGCCGGCGAACGTGCCCGCGCCCTTGATCGTGAGGTCGCTCGCGCCGGAGAGGCCCTGGTTCCAGTTCACAAGGCGCTCGCCCATGTCGAACGTCACCTTGCCGCCCTTCTTGTCGTATCCGAAGAACACAGGGCAGCCGTAGGAGCAGCCCCAGTCGTCGCCGCCGTTCACCAGCTCGCCGTTCTGGAGGTCGATCTTCATCATGCCAGGCACGCGCGAGCCGTTGAAGCCGCTCGCCCCCATCTCCAGACGGCCACCCTCCATGACGAACAGATAGTGGCCCTCGCCCGCGCCCACGCCGTTGCCGTAGTACCATGGATTGATGCTCTCCTGATTGTCGTGCCAGTCCATGGTGATGCCCTTCACCTTCAGGAGGCCGCCTTCCCTCAGAAACACCTCGGCGCGCGGTGAGTCGTAGCCGTCGTAAAGGATGGCGGGCGTGGCGTCGAGTTCGCCGGATATCTCCATCTTGTGGACGGCGAGCGATCCGGGCGTTCCACTCCAGTGGCCGTTGCGCAGGCTGTCCGTGGTCACGGTCACCTTCGCGCCGTGGTCGATGATCACGCGCCCGGCCAGCGGAGCCGAACCGCCGTTGCCCGTCCAGAATTCCTTGGCCGTGAGATCGGACCCCTCCTTCAACTCCAGCGTGCCCGGACGGCTTGAGTTGAGCCCGATCGAGAAGTTGTTCACCGAACCCATGAGCTGAAGCGCAATGCCGTATTCGGCGTTGGCGTTGGGACCATACATGTATGTGGTGCCTGCGGTCTGGTTCACGGTCACAATGCCGGGCACGTCTAGGATGCCCGCGTTCTGAGGACGAAAATCCACCGCGCCGCCAGTGGCAGTTATGTTGACCGTGTCGAAGACGGGCGCCGTGCTTCCCGTGAAGAATCCCGAGGAGCCGGCCGCATGCTCAAGCGTGAAATCGGTCTTCGAGAACCCGCTTCCGATGTACAGGCCGCCGCCCGTCAGCGACGGCATGGAGGCGAGCTGCGTCTGGCTCGCAAGAACGTGGACGCCCGCGTTCACGCTCAACGAGCCCTTGACGTCGACGCCGCCCGCATAGTAGATCGTCGCGCTGCCGCCCGAGAACGCAAGCGCCGTGTTTGCAGGCACGTCGACAGGCCCTTTTATTGTGGATGTGCCGGAGTCGGCGAAGATCGTGCCCCCGCCTGCGCCCACGCGAATTGGCACCGTGGCTGGGAACGTGGAGCCCCAGCCGTGCAGAATGCCGTTGTCGAGCGTGATGCCGCCGGGAATGACGAACTGCGTTTCCGCCACGGCCTCTGGACGCAGCACGCCGCCGTCCGTTATCGTCACGCTCTCCACTTCGATCGGCTGGCTTATGAGGCCGAAGTATCCCGTGTTCTTGATCGTGAGCTTCTTGCCGGGGCCGTAGATGCCGGGCGTTGTTGAAGTCGTGGTGCCTGCGCGCACGCGCACGTCGAAGCGGTCGTTGCCGCCGATGGTCGCATCGTCCGCAAGCTCGATGCGCCTCAGAACCGGACCCCACGCCGCATTGTGCACGGTGCGTCCGTCAAGGGCGTCGTTGACGAACGCTCCGCGTCCGTCGGGACCGTCGCCCGAGATCACGAACGTCTTGTGCTGCGTTATCTCGAAGCGCGCCGCGTTGTTGTTGCCCGCCGTCTCGGTGGAGTTGGCGTTGAACTGGCCGCCGTTCCTGATCGTCACAGTGCCTCCGCCGGCGCTGGTGTCTGTGCCGAGCGAGTTCTCGGCCGCGTTCACGCCAAGCACAACCTTCTGTCCGTCCGTGATCACAATGTCCTGGCCGCCCACGCTTGCGCCGTCGAGCGTGATCGTGCCGGTGCCGCCGAGCGTGATTGGCGAAGTGCCGAGAAGGACGCCGTCGCCCTTGAACGTGTAGTCCTTCGCGCCGACGACGTTCAGCGGACCCACGGTGTGCTCGCCTTCTACGATCACGTCGTTGCCGACCGTGTCGCCACCGTCGAAAATCGTCGTGATGTACGAGATGAATGCGCTCGGCGTGCCGTTGTCGAGCAGCCAGTTGACGCTCGTCGCGTTCCAGCCGAGGTCGGCGGAGCTTGCGGGGCGCCACGTCTGGCTCGTCGCGGTGGAGCTGGAGACGACCGTCATCGTGAGTTTGCCGTCCGAGACGGCGAACGTGGCACTCGCGCCGAACGCGGCCGTTGCGGAGGCGGAGAACTGGCTGGGCGACGTGATTCCGCCTGCAGCCTCGAGAACAGTGTATGTGCCGGGCGGAAGCAGACGCGCGTCAACCGTCACGGGCAGCGGGCCGGAGGGGAGAGTCACCGTGCCGGCGGTCTTCACCATCGCTCCGCTGGAGACTGGGCTTGTCACCTCCAGTGACGACCCGTCCAGGAACACGAGACTCTTTGAGGCGCTGAAGTCGCCATCGACGGTGAACTCGCCGCCGAACGTGTAGACGCCAGGGTTCGCGAGCGCCGCAGAGGGATTAGATCCCATCCACTTCGCGGTGAGATGGGCCTCGATCGCCTGACGGTCTGCGTCGGAGAGAGCGTCCGGCAACACGATCAGCTCGGAGAGTTCGCGTCCGGCGTGGCGATCGTAGGCAATGCCGTTGTCGGAGCAGTTACGGTCGCAGGTGAGACGGTCTGACCTGCCGTTCGCGGCAGTCACGACAGAATATACGCGGCGGTCGGTTGGCACGGCCGTGTTCTTGGTGTCCGCGATCTTCTCGCCTGCCAGGTACCAGGAGTTGTTGGGATTTGCCCCTCCCGTGTAGGAGTACTGACCGGCAGAGCCGCGATGGAAGTCATAGACGGAGGTGTCGCCCAGCCAGAACGCCCTCATGTCGAGGCGAATAGACATCACGAAAAACGCCGAGCGGATCGTCTCCATGCGCGTGTAGGCAAGGTCGATGCCGCTGTTGACTTCGCCCATCAGATAGGCGGGAACGCCGGCGGCGACTCCGAACGAGCCCCAGTTGGCGTCATGCGATGGAATCACGTATGCGACTGCGTTGCGTCCGGATTCAGACAAATCCTTCCACGTCTTGACGGTGCCGGCTTCGCCGTCCTTGAAAATGAAGTTCGCGGCGTCCGACGCGTCGAGCCACAGCAGCGCCGACTTGCGCAGATATGGCTCGATCCAAGA
Source organism: uncultured bacterium (assembly GCA_946401765.1). GTDB lineage: Bacteria > Verrucomicrobiota > Kiritimatiellia > RFP12 > UBA1067 > RUG572. The sequence goes on from CAMIVJ010000117.1 coordinate 4,908, forward strand.
GCTGGCGTCATAGTTGCCCACAGTCGCCGTCACGTCGCCGCCAGAAAGCGCGACTGTTGCCGGATCGGAGAGGCCGGTGCGCATGTGCATCGCCACCACTGAGAGCTTCGAAACATCAAACGAGGCATCCGCGCCGGTGAAGATCGTCGCCGTGGCGTTCGGCGCGAGGCCGTCGACGCCGATCGTCGTTGCGGACGCCACGCCTGAGCCTGGCGCGAGCGCGATTGGCGCGCCGGCCGCCATGCAAAGCGTGGCGCCGTCGAAGATGATGGGAAGCGCGGGAGTCGTCGTACCGAGGTCCACAAAGCCGCCGCCCGTCAGACGCATCACGGCCGTGGAAGAGACCACCGGCGGCGGCAAGCCCACGAAGTGGCTGCCCTGCGGAGTCGTCTCGGCGACGTTGACCTCCACCTCGTCGCCCGTGGACTCTATCGAATACGGGTACGAATCGCCTGTGACGAGGAAGACGGCCTTTGACATGAGCGTGATCTTGCCCTGGAAGTTGCTTGCGCCAACGGTGATCACTGAGTTCGCGCACGTGCCGGACGCATTGCCCTCGGCAGCCGTTGCCGCAACCTGCGTGACGTTGCCCTTGCCGTTCGCGGCGCCGCCGTAGAGGAAGCCGCCGTTGAAGAGGACGCGCGCGTTCTCGCAGCAGGCGACCTGGAGATTGCCGCCGGTGCGGGACTTGACGGGCGTGTCGATGGTCACCGTGCCGTCCACGATGATCCTGTTTATGTCGGTGGTGCATCCGAAGTCGAGTCCGCCGTTTCCGTCGCCCGGGCCGATGATCATCGAACCGTCGTGGAAGTAGATGGAGGACGAGTTGTCGATGCGCTGTCTTGTGCTGAGGCAGTTGAACGTGCCATAGACGTGCAGCACCGTCGTGGCCGCGCCCTTGAACACCTCGCTTGCGTTCATCTTCAGCTCGGCCCCCGCGCGCACCGTCACAGCGCCGGCAACCGAGCCGTTGCCAAACGCCAGCTGTGCCGAACCCGTCTCGACGTCGAGGAAGCCGCCCGCGCTTAGCGAGGAGGCACCGGAGACGGTGAGCTTTCCGCGCGTCTTGAGAGTGCCGCCCGACGCGATCGTCACCGCGCCGCTCCATGCAGCACCTTCGCCGCCGTCGATCACAACGGTGTCGCCGTTCACCACGGTGAGCGCTTCGCCCCACCCTGCGCCGCCCGGCTGATACAAAGTCTCGGCCACAAGGGGGAACGTAATGAACCCCGCTGCTGCAACCACGAAACCAACAATCCTCTTTATCGTCATGACAATTCCTCCACCTCCACAATCGCTCGTGAACGCGCAACTGGCTTCGCGCCCGCGAAACCACCACGCTTTCACGCGTAAAAGTATAATAGATATCGGCAAATGGGTCAAGCGCGAAAAACCGGCGACTACAGAACGCATCAAGACATGTTCACCGCACGCGCTTCACGCGGAAGAAGGCGCTCGAAGCGCCGGAAGGCGGCGCAAACGTGACGTGCGGCGAAGTGACCGACGTGTTCGGAACCTCGCGCCAGGGGCCGCTGGGCGTGGGCGCCGTCTCGACGACATACGCCACGCCGGCTTTCGCCTCCCAAGCAAGGCTCAGAAGCCCGTCTGCCACAGCGAAGGCGGAAATGCGAAACGCCCCGGCCGGCGTCACGGAGAACACTAGCGATACTGCGTCGACGCACGTCTCGCCTTGAAACGCGCAGAGAACCGCCGCCGCCTGACCGGCCTCGCCGCCCTCGAATGTGACAACGCCCGTGAGAGGATCGACACGAAGGCCATCTGGAACCTGGCGGCCTGTCTCAGCCGGCACGAGCGCCCACGTGACGCCTTCCAGCGCATTGGTGATGGAGCGTTCCTCGCCCTCTTCAAGACTGCAGACGGCCGGCGCGGCGACAAGCGCCTCGACGAAGCGCGGCGGGCGGTTCGGCAGCCCCGGCGTGGGAATCGGCAGCACCGTCCAGCCGCCCGTGCCGTGCGGCCAGCGGCCGTACGCGTTCGTCTTTGCGATCTCGCGCGTGTAGGCGACCGAATCGACAAGCGAAAGGGAGGCGTCGAAGAGCAGAATGCGGTCGCCGGACTTCCCGAGGCCGAACGGCGCCTGGGGATTCTCACGGTCGAAGGCCTCAGCCGGGGCGGCCGACGATCCGGTCCAGACGCGAAGTATCTCGCCCGGGGCAAGCACCACGCCGGCGGGGAAGGTGAGCGCCTTCGACGCCTTTGTCGACGGTATTGGCGGACTCTCGCTCGTGAGCGTATCCGTCACTATCCAGCCGCCGATGTCAACCGCCTCCCGGCCTATGTTCGCGAGTTCAAACCAGTCGTCCTTGTCGCCCGAAGCGGGATTCTCGAAGAGTCCGTTCTGCGACATCAGTTCGTTCAGCACCACACGCCGTGCGGGAAGATCGCAGCGGTTTGCCGCGCCGGGCGTCTCGGGCTCGAGAAGGCGCAGCTCGTCGACGCCGTCGGGGAAACGGCCCAAGACCGACTCGGCGCTCAGATTCGAGCAGCGAATGAGATCGACGACGGCGCCGTCTTTGAGGAGCATGAGTTCCCCTTCGCCACGCGCGAACGGAAGCGAGAGGAACGAGCCTGCGGCCAGTTCGCCCGATAGGGGAAGCGCCCTCTCGCCCTCCGCAAGCGTCCAGCCCGCGAGGGAGACGCCAGTAGTGCCGGCATTGTAGAGTTCGGTCTGCGCCGGACCGACCTCGTTCAGATAAACGCGCGGAACAGCGGCGATGCCGGCGAAATCGTCCGGCTCGCCCGGCGTCCCGGCCGGCGGAACGACGTTCGTCACGGAAAGGAGCGCGCACCAGGAGAGGTCTGAACTCGACCCGCCATTCTGGTGCACCTCCACCGCAAGCACGTTCTCGCCCAGACGCAGGGACCCAGGCTCAATCTCGAACGGTCCCTCGAAGACGCCTTCCGCGCCCTGCGCGTCGACAGCCGGAGTGGAATCGGCCACTGTTCCCGAGGGCATGAGCGACGAGCGCGCCACTTCCGCACCGTTGAGATATACGATGGCGCCATCGTCGACGAAATAGGATAGGCTCAGCCGAGCCTCGGCGCGCGGTATGGAATTCGTGAAGGTCGTTCGGAAATAGTAGGTGATGCGGCCGGAAGACATCGGGAAATTCGTACGGATCGGCACGGTCCAGTTCTTGCTGTCACTATCGTGCCCCAGTGGCAGCAAGAAC
>CAMIVJ010000118.1 GCA_946401765.1 uncultured bacterium
CTCTGCGGGTTGGAGGCAAGCACCGTCACCATCACCCAACGGTCTATCCGGTTGAGCACGGAGCGGCTCCAGGTGTCCGCAATGATCCGCCTGGCGTGCGAGGAGGTGCGCATGCCCTGCTGGTTGAAGAAGGTGTAAGAGAGCGTGACAGGCAACATGCCGGGGCGCTCCAGGCGGATCGCGCGGAACGGACGCTTCGCCTCGCCGGCCGTTATGTCGCGCGGCGAGCGCATGAGGAATCCCTGCGCGGGCATGCACAGCTCTGGACGGTGTATCGAACTCTTCGACTGCCCGCCAACCACGGCTGACACCAGGAATTCAGGCCCAAGCGACGATCGGTAGATGCGCTTCACGAGAACTGTATCGGCCGGCAGTATGGTGCGTTCTCCAAGCGAGCACCCTGCCGTCTCGCTGCCGCACTTCGGACATTTCGCCACACCGGGCGCACCCCCCAGAACGGCGCGGGGGAACATCGCCGAGCACTGCTCGTTCTGACAGTACGCCACTTCGTCCACCTCGTATCCGGGAAGCGACATCGGCAGTTCTACCCTGGGCGGCTCTGCGAGGTGCGGCGTGGGCGTTGCGGCCTGATACGCGAAGATCGGGCATAGAATGAGTGCCGCGATCCAAGGCACTGCGCGGCGGAAGAAAGCCGGCTCGTCCACATGCTCCGCAGCAGGCTCGGCGGCTTCCTTCCCCTCCACGGCGGCAGGCGTCTCTTCCCCGCCCTCTTTCTTCGCGTGCGCGGCGGCCATCTTGTCCGCAACATGCGCCACCAGCTCTCCGCACGCCACCATCAGCGATATCGCCACCACGAAGACGACGTACCCCGAATAGTCGTGGTAGAAGCCAAGCGCGAACTTCGGATTCGCCCACGCCGCCACCAGGCAGATGGACATCACCCTCACCACGTTGCCAAGCACTGCAAGCGGCACCGAACATGCGAACAGCACCGCGCGCCGCAGCCACGTGGGCTGGCTGAACCAGGCGTACGCGGCAGTGAGCGTCATCAACGCGAATATCGAGCGCAGCCCAGAACACGGCTCGGCCACGTCAATCGAGAACGGATGCGCCCCTGTTGAATATATCGCAGTGCCGCGCTGCGCCACGTCGAAGCCGAAACCCTGAAGCACCGTGATGGCAGTGCTGCTCGCAAGAAGACGCAGATGCACGGTGATGATGTCGAGATACGACGACATCGGAATCGTGAACACGAGGAAGAGCGCCGGAAAGATGAAGCACTTCGCCGTCTTTCGCCCGAAGAACGCCCACGGCACCGCAATGCAAAGGCCGATGAAGCCGAGCTGCTCAAATCGTATTTGCAAACCGCGTGCGCCGAGGAAAGCAAGCGCGGCGCAGGGCAGACAGGCGAGAAGGCCGGCAAAAGAAGGCGCACCGAGGCTGGCGCGAAGCTCCTTTCGCTCGGTCCACAGCACATAAAGCGAGAACACGGGCACAATCCATCCAAACGACATGTCCTCAAGATCGTCCCGGAACACGTCCGCCACACGCACGAACATCGTGGCAAACCCCCACACTGCGCATCCAACCACAGCCAGAAGCGCCACGATTCGGCTATACTGCATTTTTTCTCTCATGAAACGGCGCGTATTATACCAAAAATCAGCTCACTTGCCAACGCAGAAGCGGCTAAACAAGGCATCGAGAAGGTCGTCCGAGTACACCTTGCCGAGAAGACGGCCGAGAGCCTCTGCGGTCGAACGCAGCTCGTTTGCGGCAATCGTCCATTCATTGGCGCCAAGAGCGTCTGCAGCGGCCGCCAACGCCGCACGCGCGGCAAGAAGCGCCTCCTTCTGGCGCGTTGTCACGTCTGCACCGGTCTCCTCCGCGCTCTTTGCGGCGATCTGCCCAAGCCGCGCGGCTATGGCCGCCTTCAGGTCGTCAATCCCCTCGCCGGTATGCGCCGAAGTGAGTATGAATGGTTTTGCGTTCTGGCAGTTTGGTGATTGGGTGAGCGCATTGAAGAGATCGCACTTGGAGAGAACGCGGATCGCGTCATGAGGGATGTCCAGCGGAGGTGGCGCATCGTCGCCAGGCTCCACCACGTGGAGAACGACGTCTGCGCAGGCGGCCAGCGCCTCGGCACGCCTTACGCCCTCCCTCTCCACTTCGCCTGACGCCATGCGTAATCCTGCAGTATCCACAAGCCTCACCGGCCAGCCGTCGATCTCCAAGCCTTCTTCTATCGTGTCGCGCGTTGTGCCCGCCTCGTCCGAGACGATCGCGCGTCTCTCGCCAAGAAGCGCGTTCATGAGCGAACTCTTGCCGGCGTTCGGCCGCCCACAAAGAACCACGAGCGCACCTTCGCGCAGAATGCGCCCTTCGCGAGCGGTTGAGAGCTTGCGCTCCACAAGCGATGCTAGACGCAAGACGTCACGCGAGACGGATTCGGAGAAGCCCTCGGGCAGTTCGTCCTCGCTGAAGTCAAGCGCATGCTCCACTCGGCTTGAAAGGTCGATGGCGGCAACGTACATCTCCTCGAGCGGACGCGATGCCGCACCCATCAAACGCGCGGCCGCGTCGTCTGCCCCTCTTTCCGTGCGCGCGTCAACGAGGTCTATCACCGCCTCGGCCATTCCAAGATCGAGGCGTCCGTTGAGAAAGGCCCTCTGCGTGAACTCGCCGCGCCGCGCGAGACGCGCGCCCGCCGCGAGGCACGCCTCAAGCACGCGGCGCGGGGCGATTGAGCCGCCGTGGCCCTGAAGTTCCACCACGTCCTCGCCAGTGTAGCTGCGCGGCGAGGCGAAGACGAGAACGAGTCCGTCGTCGATGGGCTGCGGCCGCGCGGGGACGCGCGGCCCCACCGGATGGAAAGCGGAATGGAAAAAACGACCTGCCATTGACGCTTCCACTTCGCGACCGGTCACTTCGGAGGCAATGCGGAACGCGGCGGGGCCGCTTACGCGCACCACCGCCACGCCGCCGCGGCCAGGGGCTGTAGCCACTGCCGCGATTGTGTCTATCTCTTCCAGTTTACTTCTCGATGGGGGTTAGCACCATGTTGCGGAAGTCGGCATCGGAATGATCGCCCTGGAGGTAGATGGGGCCCTTCACGAACTCGTCGCTCGTGATGGCGCCGCCGGTGCAGCCGAGAACAGGAGCGTTGTCGATGATGTTCACGCCGTTGAGGACGACGGTGAGGTGGCGCTTGTAGAGCGTCACGTCAACGTGCTGCCACTCGTTGGCGGGCTTTTCGGCGGCGACGCGCGGGGTGATGCGTCCGTAGAGCGCCGCCATGTTGTGCTTGTCCACGCGCCTGCCGTAGCTGTCGAGCACCTGGATCTCGTAGATGCCGCGCAGATACACGCCGGAGTTGCAGCCGGGCAGCACGCGCACATCGTAGGAGAACTTGAAGTCGAAGAAGTCGCGCCTCTTCGTGACGATGTTCGCGCTGCTGCCGTCGGGCTTGCCGTTGGGCTTGCGCTTGATGCGGTTGGAGAGCACGCCGTCCTTCACCGACCAGCCGAAGTAGTTGCCCTTGTTCATCGACTCCCAGCCGTCGATGCCGTCGGCAAGAAGGTTGATCGGCTTGCCGAGGACTGCCTTTGAAACGTCGGGGGCGGGCGGAACTGCGGGAATGCGCTTGGCCTTGACGACCTCGGGGTTGCCCTGGGGCTCGCCCTTGTCGTTGTAGGTCTGGAACGTGATGTCGGCTTCCTTGCCATTCGCCTTGACCGTGGTGAGGCGGTAGCGGTCTTTGCCGACGCGCTGCTTCATGGTGGCGTTTGCGCCGTCGATCTTGATGTCGTACTGGGCGTTGGGCGAGCCGCCGCCCCAGAGGAGCGACGCCTCGGGCTTCGCGCCCTTGTCGCAGATGCCGAGCCAGAAGGCGCCGGGCTTCTGTATGGCCCAGCGTCCGACGGCGCCGGTGGGTTCGGCCTTGCAGGAGGTGCAGGTTTCGCCGAATGCGATTGCGGCAAACGTCGCCGCAAGAATCGAGATAGTCAATTTCATTTCTTTGTCCTTTCGTGAATTTGAGGAACTGAAAGTTCGAAGACAACTCTCAAACTCTCAATCCCTCATACGTTCAAACTTTCAAACCTTTCACAGCTTGCATAGCTGCGCGATGGCGTCGAGCTCGGCCTCGGTGTCGTTGGCGCCCTTCTTGGCGGGCTTGAGGCGGGAGGCGAGCGTAACGCAGATGTCGACCGCCTTCGAGCAGCTCTGGATGAAGCGCCACTGGGCGTCGGCGGCGTCCTCGGGGGAGCCTTCGGCGCGCAGCATGTGGCAGTCGAACTCCACGACGCCCTTCCAGCCGCAGTCGGAGAGCGCCTTGAACATCCACACCGTCTCCTTGAGGCCCTCGGGGCCGACAAGCGGCGGGAAGTCGTTGTCGAACTGTCCCTTGATCTGCGAGCCGAAGTGGAGGAACTTCATCTTCTTGCAGGCGCAGAGGTAGGAGACGGTGAGAACGGAGTTGATGAGGCACATTCCCTCGTGCTGGAGCAGCTCGGGATTGACGCCCCAGAAGTCGGGCTTCTTGAGACGCGTCATGATGAAGCCGACGGCATGGCCTGCCGTGGGCAGGAACATCGCGCCGCGGGGCTCGTTCGGCTTGGGCTCGACGGTGGCGCCCTTGTAGTTGGTGAACTTCATCTTCTCGATGTAGTCCGTCACATGGTTGAGTCCGGCGGCAAGCCAGTCGTAGAGGTGGGCGAAGTCGGTCTTCGCGTACACCTCGAATCCGTCGCGCGCCACCCAGTAGGTGTAGTGCTTGGCGCCGAGGAGATTGCCGATGCGCAGCGTGCGTTCCACCTTCTTGGCGGCGAGGGCGCGCAGCTTGGGGTCGGGGTTCGTGAGGCCGCCCGCGCGGAAGATGGGGTTGCCGTGGAGCGAACAGGTGACCATGTTCACCTTGAGGCCGCCGTCGCGCAGAACCTTCTTGATGGCGCGCAGCTTCTTGTACACTTCGCTCTTTGGGTCGAGGTCGTCCTCGGGATGCTCGGGATCCCACGGCACGAGGTCGTCGTCGTGCGTGGACGTCATCTCGATGAGCCCGGCCTTGCAGGCCTTGGCGAGCATCTTGGCAACGTCGAGCGAGTCCGGCTTGGGCTGCACGTTGCCGCCGAACGGATCGGCGAGCGGATTGGCCACGCACCAGAACGGCATCGAGCGCGCCGCAACGCAAAGTTTGTCGTACATTATCTGTCTCCTTTTTGCTTCATTCTGCACAATCGAAAACCGGAGAAAAATATCCCCGAATGATGTGGGAGAGATTTTATCATGGAATCCGCGCCTATGTCAAGTTGGCGCCGAGCGAAACTTGGCGCGCGCCATTGACAGCGGACACGGCGAAATAGTAGAATATCGGCCAATTGTGACTACGCCATCATATCCGCCAGACCTTCCAGTGAGCGCCCACCGCGACGAGATTCTCGCCGCGCTCGAGCGCAGCTCCGTCGTCGTCGTCTGCGGCGACACTGGTTCGGGCAAGACCACACAGCTCCCGAAGATGGCGCTCGAGCACTGCCTTGCGCGCGGACTGAAGCGCTGCCGCGTCGCCTGCACGCAGCCCCGCCGCCTCGCCGCCGTCACAATGGCCGAACGCGTCGCCGCCGAGATGAAGTGCGAAGTCGGCTCGCTCGTGGGCTACCAGCACCGCTTCGACCGCCGCGTCTCGCGCGACACGTGCATCAAGTTCATGACGGACGGCGTGCTCCTGGCGGAGACGCGCAACGACCCGCTTCTGCGCGCATACGACGTGATAATCGTGGACGAAGCCCACGAGCGCTCGCTCAACGTCGACTTCCTTCTCGGCATCCTCACGCGCATCCTGCGCCGCAGACGCGACCTCAGGGTGATCGTCTCCTCCGCCACCCTCGACGTGGCGCGCTTCTCGGACTTCTTCGGCGGCGCCCCCGTCATATCAGTTCCAGGCAGGCTCTTCCCCATCGAAGTCGTATATCGCCCTCCCCGCGAAGACGACGAGCTCGACCTTCCTCGCGACGTCACCTCCGCCATCGCCGAACTGCCAGAGAAGGACGACGTGCTCGTGTTCCTTCCCGGCGAACGCGACATCCGCGAGACTGCCGCCGCCCTTGAGCATTCACGCCCCACCGACGACATCATCCCCCTTCTCGCATCCCTTCCCGCCGCCGAACAGCGCCGAGCCTTCCACACCTCCCCGCGCCGCCGCATCATCCTCGCCACGAACGTCGCCGAAACCTCCGTGACGATTCCCGGCATAAGATGCGTGGTCGATTCCGGCCTCGCTCGCATCTCGCGATACGTGCACCGCACACAGGTGCAGCGCCTGCAGATCGAGCCAGTATCGCAGGCATCCGCACGCCAGCGCGCAGGACGCTGCGGACGCGTTGGCCCGGGAACGTGCGTGCGCCTCTACTCGGAGGAGGACTTCAACTCGCGCGACGAATACACTCCACCAGAAGTGCTGCGCTCGTCGCTCGCCGGCGTGATACTCACGATGCTCGACCTCAAGCTCGGCGACGTGGAGCGCTTCCCGTTCCTCGACCCTCCGCGCCCCGCAATGATCCACGAGGGCCTGCGCGAGCTGCTCGAGCTTGGCGCTATCGCCCACGCCCCCGCGCCGCGCACCGCCGGCTGGCTTGGCGACGACGAAACGCGCATCGTGCTAACAGACATCGGCCGCAAGCTCGCGAAGATCCCCGTGGAGCCCCGCCTAGCGCGCATGCTGCTCGCCGCATCGGAGAACGCAACCCTCCAGAAGGCAATCCCCATCGTAGCCGCAATGGCCTGCGACGATCCGCGGCGGCGTCCGGTGGACGAACGCGAAAAGGCCACGCAAGCCCACGCGCCCTTCCGCGTGCCTGGCTCGGACTTTCTCGGCACGCTCAAGCTCTGGGACTGGTGGGACGAGCAGTGCGCCTCGCTCTCGCAGTCCAAGCTCCGCGCCCTCGCGAAAAAGACGTACCTCTCATACCCCAAGATGCGCGAGTGGCGCGACCTCGCGCGCCAGCTCACAGACCTCTCGAAACGCCTCGGCCTTTCGTTCGCAGAGGCCCGCACCCGCAAACCAGAAGAAGCTTCGGCCCTTCTCCACCGCGCTCTCCTCTCCGGCCTTCTCGGACGCATCGGGAAATACGACGAGGAGGCCCACGAATACCGAGGCGCGCACGGTCTACGCTTCGCAATCCATCCCTCGTCCACGCTCAAGAAGGCAACGCCTCCCTGGCTGATGGCGGGCGAACTCGTGGACACCGCGCGCCTCTTCGCGCGGAACGCGGCGGCCATCGACCCTGAATGGATCGAGCCGGTGGCAGGCGCGCTCTGCCGCCACAGCTACCACTCGCCGGAATGGGAGGCCCAGAGCGGCTTCGTGCGCGCGACGGAGCAGGTTGTGCTGTACGGACTCGTGATCGTGCCGTCGCGCCGCTGCGACTTCAGCCGCGTCAATCTGCCGCTCGCCCGCGAGATCTTCATCCTGCACGCACTCGTGAACGGCGAGTTCACCAATCCTCCGCCGGAAGTGCGGAAGAACAACGCGCTTCTCGACGCCATCCGCCGCCGCGCAGAAAAGGCGCGCCGTCCCGAGATGTTCAACTCGGAAGGCCTCGCCGCCCACTTCGCCGCCGTCATCCCTCCTCACGTCGCATCGGCGCACGCACTGCGCAAATGGCTCGCCGCGCCCAACGACCCTTCGTCCCCAAAGGCGCGGTTCATCCTGAGAAAATGCGACTGGTGGCCTGCAGACGACGTTCAGGCCACAGACTTCCCAGACTCCATCACAATCGGCGGCGTTAAGATGGCGCTCACCTACCGCAACACACCGGACGACGAATCGCAGGACGGCATCACCTGCACCGTGCGCAAGTCCTCAGCCGCCGCTCTACGCCTTTGGCGCGCCGACTGGCTCGTTCCGGGCGCCCTCCCCGAAAAGCTCACGTATCTCATATCATCGCTGCCCTCCGCCCAGCGGCGCGTGCTCACCCCAATCGACGACACCGTAAGCGGCCTTCTCGTCCATCTGAAGCCCGGCTCCGAGCCG
>CAMIVJ010000119.1 GCA_946401765.1 uncultured bacterium
CGAGCGCAGGAGGCGGAAAGGCCCCCAGAAGCGCTCAAGGTACGGTGCTATGAAGTAGAGCATCTATTCCTTTCCGGCCGCAGCTACTGCGCCACGGCCGCACGGCCAAGGTCGAAGGCCTTTTTGTTGAGGTCAAGCAGCTTCGCCTTCGGCCCCGTGAAACTCTCCTCCATGGCCTTGGTCCACTGCGATTCCCTGAACGGCGTGAGCGCCGAAAGCGCGCCGGCGATCACCATGTTCATCGTGCGGACGTTGCCCACCTCCTCGGCGATCTTGGCGGCGTCAACCACAAGAGCGTCGGGGAACGCCTTCGCAAGGCGCGTCTCGAAGTCGGAGACCGGCTGCTGAAGGCCGCTCGAAACGGTGACCGGCACGATGTCGGTATTGTTGATGAGCGCCTTGCCGTCCTTCGCGAGGAAATGGCTCCAGCGCAGAGCCTCGAGACGGTCGAACGCCACGAGTATGTCGCTTTGTCCCTCGGGGATGATCGGCGAGAACACCTCGGTGCCGAAGCGCACGGACGATATAACGCTGCCGCCGCGCTGCGCCATTCCGTGGATCTCGCTCTTCTTCACGTCCATTCCGGCGATGGCCGCCGTGCGCGCGAGCATGTTCGCCGTGAGCAGGATTCCCTGCCCGCCCACGCCAACGAGAGATACGTTTATCGTCTTCATGCCTCCACCGCCCTTTCAACAGTGAGTTCCGGATCGATCTCCCTCTTCAGAGCGCTCTCAATGCCCTCCTTGAGGGTGAGCAGCGCGTAGGGACAGCTTCCGCAGTGGCCCACGAGCTTGAGGAACACCGTCTTGCCTTCCATCTTCACGAACTCAAGGTCGCCTCCGTCCGCCTGCAGCATCGGCCGCAGCGCGTCGAGCTTTTCCTTAACTTGTTCTTCTAGATTCATTTTCTGCCTTTCTTCGTCTTTAAAATCGTTGAGATTAGTATATCATATTTTCGCCGCTTCGAAGCGGATGCTTGCGGCGCGGCCATGTGCGTCTAGGCCCTCCACCTGGGCGAACGCCTCGATCGTGGCGCGCGTTTCGGCGAGGTCGCCGCGCGTGAACGCCACGAAAGAGTGGCGGCGGCGGAAGTCGTCGGGCGTGAGGCCGTTGAACATGTTCGCCGCGCCGCCCGTGGGCAGCACGTGCGAGGGACCTGCCACGAAGTCTCCGGCCGACTCTGGAGTCCACGCGCCGGCGAACACAGCGCCCGCCGAGCGCACGCCCTTCATCAGCGCAAGAGCGTCCTTGCACATGATCTCGAAGTGCTCAGGAGCGAAGCGGTTCACAAGCTCGAGTCCCTCCTCGAGAGTCGGCGTGACGGCGAAGAGGATGCCGTCGCGGTCCATGACGCGCTCGACGAGCGCGCGGCGCGAGAGCGTCTTCGTCTGCTCCAGCAGCTCGGCCTTCACCTCTTCGGCGAACGCGGCGCTCTGCGTGACGAGAAGCGACTTCTCCCATCCGGAGCCGTGCTCCGCCTGCGAAAGGAGGTCCGCAGCCACCCACTTCGCCGGCACCGTGCCGTCGGCCAGCACTGCGATCTCGCTAGGACCCGCCACCTGGTCGATTCCAACGAATCCATACACCTGGCGCTTGGCGGCCGTCACGTACGCATTGCCCGGTCCGACGATCTTCTGCACCTTCTTGACGGACTTCGTTCCGAACGCCATGAGGCCAATCGCCTGGATTCCGCCCACGCGGTACACCTCTGTGGCTCCTGCGAGCCTCAGCGCGTACAGGAGCACTGGATTCGGCGTGCCGGTGGGGCCGGCCGGCGTGCAGGCCACGATCTCCTTCACGCCGGCGGCCTTGGCGAGCGTGACAGTCATCACGCTGGTCGAGGCCAGAGGGGCAGTGCCGCCCGGCACATACACGCCCACGCGGTCCATGGGCGAGAAGAACTCGCCGGCGGAACCGCCCTTCGGCGTCTTCATACGCCATGGGGCGCGCAGAGACGCCTTGGAGAACTTCATCACGCGGCGGTGGGCGTCCTTGACGGCGCGCTTGAGCCCGGGCGACACCTGCGCCTCGGCGGCGGCGAGCTCGGCCTCCGTCACGCGGAACTGGCGGGGCGAGAGCTTCGCGCCCTCGAACTTCGCCACGTACCGCGCCACGGCGGCGTCGCCCTCCTTGCGGATTGCGGCCAGCACTTCGGCCGCCGCAGACTCCGCCTCCTCCGGGAACGCGCTGCGCTCTAGGAACTTAGTCACGAACCTGCTCTGCGGCTTCGCAGCCGCCCACTCTACGATTCTAAGCATTTCTCTTTCGTCTTTTCTCTGAATGTGTTTGAATGTTTGATGGCTTGAAAACCCCACGAGCCACGAATCACGAACCACGAACCACGAGCCACGAACCACGAATCACGAACCACGAGCCACGAACCACGAATCACGAACCACGAACCAGCCGCGAGAAGTCCCAGTCGCCACGCTTCGGCGCCTTGAGGAACTTGTTCGCCTCGGGCTTGTTCGTGAAGCGCATCGCCCTGCGGCTGAACTCAAGGCTCTCGCCGGGGAACCTGAGCGCGATGCAGCCGATGAGAAGAGCCTCGGTGAGCGGCGCCGCATAGGAAAGCTTGGAGCCACACCTTTCAAGGTCGCCGGCAAGGCAGGCCTCCACGAACTCGCGGTAGTGGTTGTACTTGGACGCCTTGTCGCCCTTCGCGATCGCCGCATTGACGGCGGCCTTGTCGCCTGCAATGCACACAGGCTTCGCCGCATGCGATTCGCCGATGGTCGTCGCCTTCGTGCCGACGACGATCAGGCCATTGCCGGGAATGATAGACGCAATCTTCGCCGGCGCCTTGTAGGGCTTGCCTTCCTTCTTCGCCTTCTCGGCCTTCTTGGCCTCGGCCGCCGCGCCAAGCTCGGCCGCGTATGCCTCGAGACCAGGCACAAGCTTAGGATCGGGCTTCACGCCGCCGTCGGTCCACACAAGCTTCACGCCCTTCGGAATCCACTTGTTGCGCGCGAAGGTCATTTCAATGCTGGACTTCTTGGGATAGGCGATGTCGATCGCCCCCTCGCCGAAGGTGTCGGCCTTGACCTCGACCGGAAGGCCAAGATCGAACGTCCAGAACGCCGGGTCGGCGTTGTGCACGGCCATGTCGCCGATGGCGCCGCAGCCGTAGTCCCACCAGCCGCGCCACTTGAAGGTGTGATATGCGCTGGAGAAGCCATGGTCGGCGCTCGGGCCGCACCAGCAGTCCCACGAATCCTTCGCAAAGTGCGTCGGAACAGGTTCCACCTTCGCGTACTTTCTCATGCCCTGCGGCCAGATCGGACGGTCACTCCAGCTGTATATCGCCTTGATCTCGCCCCACGCGCCCGCGTCGCGGATCGCCTTGTAGCGCCACACTCCGGGGTGGCCCTGGTTGCCCATCTGCACCACGCGCTTCGTGCGCAGTGAGGTCTTGAGCATCAGCTCGCACTCCTCCACTGTGCGCGCAAGCGGCTTCTGCACGTACACGTGCTTGCCTGCGTTCATGCAGTCGATGGAGATGTAGGCGTGGGTGTGGTCGGGCGTGCCAACCTGGACGGCCTCGAACTTGTCGCCCATCGTCTTGAGCATTTCACGGTAGTCGGTGAACTTGGGGATGCCGGGATACTTCTTCTCCCAGTGGTCGAACTTCCTGGGGTCAATGTCGCACACGGCAACGAGCTCGCAGCCGGCGCTGATGAGACTCTCGGTTGCGCCGCGGCCCATGCCGCCGCAGCCAACGGACGCTATCTTGAGCTTGCGTCCTGCAATCTTGCCAGTGAACTTGTCCTGCGGCGCAATATCAATCTTGGCGGCTCCAAGCGACAGTCCGAACGCACCCACGCCCAGCATGAACTCGCGGCGGCTCGGGGCGAACCAGCTATGACTCTTCGTGGCATTGCTCATTTTCTCTTCTCCTTTTGTGGTTTACGACTAAATAGTATATCAAATCGGCGTTTCTAGCGCAAACGCCGTCGCCATGCCGATGTGCAGCGGCGGGAGGTCCGCCGGTCGCCTGCTATCACCGGCGTTTTCCTGGCAAATGCCCTACATTGTGGCCGCGTGCGGGAATCGAAGTTCCGTCAGGCAGCGTGAACGGCGCGTCGCCGAAGTTGACGGTCACCACAGTGCCATCGGCAAATCGGCTTTGCTGCACCGTACGATCAGGCGAGAGGATTCGATGCTCCACCATCTCGCTGTAGCCCGTTGCGCGCGCGATGGGCGACGTGAGACGGTAGCTGCGCACGAACTTCTCCTTGTCCTCGGCCCACTGACGGCTGTTGAAGATGTACATTCCCATCGTGCCATAGAGCATGTTGAAGAGGTCGCGCTTCCACCAGATGTCCGGCAGCTTGTTGTTGTAGTCGCCCCAGTACCAGTGGGCGCACACGCACTCGTGGTACACGAGCTCCCACAGGGGCAGGCGGTACTTCTCGCCCACCTGGTACTTCGCCACGCGCGGCGGCACGTTCGTCCATACCTGCGGGATGTTGCGGCCTGAATCCGGAACACGGTACGGACCGAGCGAGAGCATCCCTTCGTAGTAGTCGCAGAACGGCACGCTCGCGTCATGCCCCGTCTCGCTGCCCACGACGAGCCTGAACTCGTCGCCGAGAATGCGCAGCAGCTCCATCTTCCAATGGCGGCTGTCGGAGCGCGTCATCGGATGCGCCGGATTCCAGCACGTCTGCCACGGCGCGGCCACGGTGGTGTCGATGAAGCGCGTGTTGTACGGCTTCGTCTTCAGCTCGTTCGCCACATTGCGCCGCTCGTAGGCGGGCGCCACGCTGTCGCACATCATCGCGCAGTGCGTCCACGTGCCGTCCTTCGCCTTCACGCCCCATGCGTGCCGCCAGTCTTTGGGGTCTTCGCTGTTCCAGACGATGTCCTTCGGCCACGCCTCCGTGTTCGGGCCGCTCTTTCTGCCGAGCTTCTTGAGCTGCTCTGGATGATAGATGTCCTGGTAGATGTCGTAGCGGCTCACGAGCACGTTGGGCATCTCCGAAAGGAACTTCACCTGCGCCTCGTCGCCGCCCGCGCTCCAGAGGAAGCGGTCGATGCCCGCCGCCTTCAGCTCCTTCGCCACGGCGATCTTGTCCTTCTCCCAGCACCACACGTTCGGCGCGCCGAGAAGACGGTCCACGAGCGGACGCTCCTTCGCCTTCTCGCGGAACGACTTGAACTTACCGATCTCCTTCGCGTACTCGCGGTAGCGCTTGCACATCGCCACGTATCCTCCCTTGTCGAAGAAGACATACCGCACGCGCCGCATGTAGCCGAACTTGCTCTTCTGGTCGTTCCAGCTCGCACCCAGCGTCCACAGCTGCGTCTCGGCGTCGCGCCGCGCCACGAGCGTCGCGTCGTCCGGCGTCTCGAGAATCGCCATCCACCCCGCGCCCGTCGCGTCGTCCTGCACGCCGAAGAACGCCATGCAGATGCCGTGCCCTCCGTACGCGATCAGGCGCGAGGGAATGGAGTCCTCCTCGTCGGCCGGATAGCTGATGCCCTCGTTCATCGGCACGATGAGCCTGTCGCCCCTGCGCGTGGCGAACGCCGCCGGATAGTCGATTGAGATCGGCATCTCGCCGTCGCCCTTGATCGTCACCACGACCTCGGGACGATTCTTCTCGACCCTGTACTCGGCCTGGTACCGCATGAGCGATTCAGGATGGACGTATTTCATGCATACGGCACCATCGTCCTTAACCCATCGCCCGATCACCTCTGCGGCTTCGAATTTTCTGTTGAACGGTCGCCAGTTTCGTCCTGTCCGCTTGTCCATCACCTCGAATCCAGCGCCGCTCACATATCCCTGCAACAGCCCATTCTCGAATACGGTCGCGAGAGCCGCAAACGCTTCAGGCAAGGCGTTGCCCGTGCGCGCAGCCCGCACGTTCCGCACGCGCGCGCCGCAAAGTCCGGTTCCCGTCACGCGAGGCTGGATCGTGGCGACGCCTCTCGGCACCATGAACGCGGTCTTGATCGGCCTGCCTGGCCGCGCGCCCGCCGACGCGTACGTCCAGGCGACCACCTCGCCCTGGGCGTCGCGCAAAACTGCGTTCAGGCACACGGGACGCGAATCGGGAACATCCGATAGAGCCTCCGTCTCGCACGCGAGCTCGAACGTGTCGCCGTGCTTCACGGCGATGCGCGGGAATCCGTTCACGCACCAGTCCGCCTCGCCCGTGTGCCGCACCTCGAAGCCGCCGCGCGTCGTCACCAGCTTCACGGCGTCTTTCTCGCGCGACCATGCGCTGCAGTCGGCCATCGTCCACGTTTCAGCGTCCGCGCCATGCGCTGCCAGCGCCATACCGAGCAGCGCAGCTCCTAGGGCAAGTCTGTTCATGGCCATGCCGTGCTAGACGTCATTGCGCAGCAACTTCGACCACATAGTGGAAGTCGCGCTTCTCGCCCTTCTTCATCTTGAGGTCGCTGTTGAACGCCTCGGCGAAGTTGACGAAGTAGAAGCCCGCATTGTCGTTGCGCTCGGGCTGGAAGAGCGTGTAGTTGTAGGTGGGACGGTCCGCTATAAACGAGACGCGCGTCGTCGAACCCGTGCGCTTCGACTTCGCGTACACGTCGATGCGCGCCGAAAGATCGCCCATGCAACGGGTGTTCTCATTGCCGAGGGTGTTCTTGCAGGTGAACTCGAAGTCGGCATTGCTCGCGAGGCGCATCGAGAGCCCGGCATAGCCGCCGCCGTTGGCGGTGCCGGCCTTCTTGTCCCACTTGGGCTTGGCGACGGTGAACGCGAGGTCGTCGAGCGCTTCGAAGCGTCCGGTCCAGTCAAGCGAATAGTCGCCGTTCGGCTTGACTGTCGCCTTCACCGTGCGGCGTTCGCGCAGAATAGCGCGTCCATTCACCTCGTAGGAGAGCTCGCTCTCGAAAACGGCGCCGTCTGCCGTGGGCGTCTCGCTGTGCGCGACCACCCTGTTCGCGGCGCCGTCGCCGCGCGGCTCCCAAAAACCACGTCCGTTGATCTGCTTCCACGCGAAGAAGAGCGCAGGGTGCCAGAGGTGGTCGGGCGGACGCGCCGCCGTGATGTACTCGTTCCTCGTGCCTGGCACGCGCAGCTCGATGTACGGCTTCCCCTCTGGCGGCGTGGGGTGGTAGATGAACGGCAGCTTCAGCGCCTTCGGGGCAGGCGGAAAGAAGTCGATCAGGTTCAGGAGCAGACGCTTGCAGGCCGGATCGTCCGGATAGCGCACGAGGTCGGGCCCCACGAGCGTGATTGCGCCGCGCCCCACGGGATACTGCGCGATTGCGCTCGCGATGCGTCCCTTCCCGGCGTCCGCCACGCACATCAGGCACTTGTCGTACGTCAGGTACATGCCGTGCTGCAGATTGGCGACCGCGCCGAACTCGACGTTGAGGCGCGTCTTCGCGGGGAAGCCCTCGAAGAGCTTCGGGCAGTTGGGGATGAGCGCGCCGCCCTTCTCGACCGGACCGATCGTGAGCACGCCGCCGTACTGGAAGCCGAGGCGCCTTGCAAGCGCGTCGCTCCACTGGTTCGTGGGGCGAAGCGAAATCACGTGGACGCCCTCCGCCGCCGCGCGGAAGATCGCGTCGACAAGTCCCTTCGCGTAGTCCGGGCCGGTATTGCTGTTGATGATCACCACGTCCGGCAGATCGCCATGCGCAGCGGCCTCCAGATCGAATTCCGCCACGTCGAGTCCCCACGACTTGTACACGAACAGCTGCTCAAAGCCCCACAGACGCACCTTCTTCGCCTTGTGCTTCGGCAGCACGGTGGCGTCGATCGCCGCCGCCGCGCCGCACGGCTCGCTCATCACCTTGAGGAGCCCCTGGAACGACTCGATGCCCGCGATCTTGTGCGCGGCGAGATACGCCTCCACGTCGGTCGCGAAGTTCTGCTGCGGCGGCGCCGCGAACAGCGAAGCGGCGCACATCGCCGCCGAAAACAAAACTGCATTCTTCATATTCAGCCTCTCTTCCTGATTTCCTTGAGCGCCTCGATGGCGGAGAACTGCGGACGCATG
>CAMIVJ010000120.1 GCA_946401765.1 uncultured bacterium
GCGACTCATCTGGGGTTTGCCAACGTGATGGGTATTGGCCCAGGCACGCTCGTCATTTCGGATTACGTGAAGCTCTATCCGATGAGAGGGCTTGAGAGCGTTCTGCCGGAGGTGACGCTCGTCATCGAGCCGCTGGCAGAATACTGGACGGGCAACGACGCCGTCGGACAGGCCCTCACCGTCTCCAACCTCGTCTATCGGAGCACTTCCGAGAATTCGCAGACAGCGCACACCACCACGGTGCTCGGCTGCTACACGCCCGCGTCGACGACCTCCGCGCCCAAGGTGCAGCTGGGCGACGCCGAACATCTTTCGGTGGGCCTCGACCTGAGCGAGCGCACCACGGAGTTCGACGTCGCTTTTGGCGGAGGATTCTCTTTCACCGAAGGCTCGCGCGTTCTCGTGCACCTTGGCGAGCGCAGGCGTGTGCAGTCGAATCGGCTTGTGGCGTGGCCGGAGAGGCCGGCGGGCGTGACTTTCAAGGGAACATCCAGATACGACAGCTTCGAAGTGCGAGACGATGGCCTCTATCTGACCAGCGGCACGCTCATAATCATACGCTGAGAATGAATCTCTTCGCGACATTGAAACGCGCCGCCCTGTGCGCATTGTCGCTTGCGGGCTGCGCGCTGCAGGCTGCGGAGAGCGCGTTCTCCGCCTCGTTCGGCGAATACTCGCCGGGCGAGGCGCTGGGCGAAAAGGGCGCTCGCGGCGGAACATGGCGCGTAACGGAAGACGCGACGGCGACGAACGTGGTGATGGCGGCGCGCGCTTCGATGGACTACAAAGGCACGGTTTCGTTTGCGGCGTCGTCAGCATGCGCTGGCAACGTGGAGCGCGTGAACATTGCAATCTTCGTGGACGCGCTGCGCAACATGGACATTGCCGTTGAAGGCGGCGCGGCTGGGCTTATGCCCGTTCTCCATGACGACGGCGCGGCAGGCTACCTCGTGTGGGGCAGCGGACGCTGGCAGCGCGTGGTCGCGGATGGCGCGGCGCCGGAGGAAGGCGCATGGCTCGACGTGCGCGTGGAGTTCAAAATCGTCAACGGCGTGAGGCTGGTGAGATACCTCGTCAAGAGCGGGAATGATGGCGGCTACGTTTGCTGCCGCACGCGTGAGGGAGACCGGGAATGGTTCCTCGCAGGCGAAGGAGGCGAGCGGCGCGAGGTGGAGTATTCCGGGCGCGGGAAGTTCGCCGAGCTTGAAGGGACGGACGAAGTGGAGGCGGCGCCTCCTGTGTACAACTGGATCGGCGGGGCTGCGGGCGACTGGAACGATTCCGCCTGCTGGGAGAAGGACGGCGTGCAGGGATCGGGCGTGCCAGGCGCAGGCTCTTTCGCGTTCGTGACGAACGCGGTGGAGATGACGCATGGTTCAGAGTGCGCCTCCATTGCTTCTCTCATCGTTGCCGACGGCTCCGATTTTGTTGGCGGAAATGTGAAGACCGCCGTGGAGCTGAAGGTGAACCGCGCGCGCGTGGGGCACGAGCTGGCGCCAGCCGTGGGAAGGTTCTTCGGCGTGGAGCCGGACTATGCGTTCAGCTGGAACCGCGGCACGTGGGCCAAGGCGTGGGAGACCGGCGTGGTGGGGCGAGAGAGGGCGTACACGCCGTCTGAGGGCGACTGCGGAAAGTGGCTGAGGCTCATCGTCTCGAATGCGGTGGAGCAGGTCTATTCGAAGGATGTGTTCTTTTCGAGCCTGCCAGTGTGCTATCTCACTACAGACGACGGCGGCGCGCCGACTGCGGCCAAGGAGGAGCATGCGGGAACGCTTTTCGTGCAGGGCAACGACGAGTTCAAGAAGCAGTACGACGGACGGCTTGAGTTCAAGGTGCGCGGAAACTCATCGTCGAGCCATCCCAAGAAGTCGTACAAGCTCAAGCTTGAGGAGAAGGAGAATGTGTTCTCGCTCGGAGAGAAGAAGGACCGCCACTGGATCATGACGGCGAGCTACAACGACATGTCTCTTCTTCGCAACAAGATTGCCGGCGACTTCGCGAACGACATCGGCTCGAAGGGAATGAAGTCCACATGGGTGGACTGCGTGCTGAACGGAGAGTACATGGGCACGTATCTCTTCAGCGAGTCGATCCGCATCTCGTCCGGCCGAGTGGACATCTTCGACTGGGAGGACGCCGCGGCGGATTTCGGCGCGACGGAAACCGACTTCTCCGCGATCGACGCCGCGCTTGCATTGGACCCCGCCTCGGTGGACATCTCCGGCGGGTACATCTTCGAATTCGACGCCACCTACGACGAGCTATCCAAGTTCAAGACAACCGCCGGGAACCTTGTGATGCCCGTTATGCTTCATGAGCCGGAGCATCTCTTCACTTCGGCGCGGATGATGGAATGGTGCAGGCAATTCATGCAGAACTATTTCGACGCATGCACTTCGGCGACGCATCTTTCAGGAGAAGGGCGGCACTGGTCGGAGTATTCCGATGCGGATTCCATGGTGAACTACTGGCTCGTGAACGAGATGCACGGAAATCTCGACGCGTACCAGAAGAGCCGCTATGCGTACATTGACAGGGGCGGGAAGCTGATGTGGGGGCCGGTGTGGGACTTCGACTACGCGTCGGCGTCCGTCGCGATTCCAACGGCGCAGCAGCCCGACGTGTGGTTCTGCTCTAACGACGACTGGACAGCGAGCGCCAACACGTGGAACACGTCCAGCTGGCGCAACTTCACGAGCTCGTGCGTGTACAAGGAGTGGGCGAGCGACCCGTACTTCTGCATGAAGGCTTGGGAGAGGTATTGGCAGATCAGGGAGAAGTTCGTGGAGCTTTCCGCGCCAGGCGGAACGGTGGAGCGGGCGAGCAGGCGGCTTGAGCGCTCGCTTGCGGTGAACGACGCGCGGTGGTCGCGCAGCCGAGATCATGCTTCGGATGCCTCGATATACCGCGACTTCCTGCGGCGCAGGGTGGATTGGATGGATGCGCAGTTCAAGGACGTTCCCACGCTCATGGCATCGCTGAAGTCGTCTGGCCAGACCGTTCCGTACTTTGCGGACGACGCCGTGATCACGCCGACGGCGGGCGGCGACAGGCGAATCACGGCGTCCGCGGTGGTCACCGCGGGCGCAACGCAGGTGGAGGTGTACGTGAACGGGCGCCTGCTCGGGCGCTATCAGGCGGATGGCGGAGCGATCGGCGACGTGCCAGTACCGCGCGCGATGCTCGAACGCGAGGGCCGCCTCAACTGCGTGGCCTTCGTCGCGTACAATTCGAGGAACGCGATCGTCGCGCGCAACTACTGTCTCGTCCGCACTCCGCCCGGACGCGGCACGCAGTTTTTCATCCGATGACTTTGTGTCGCCGTCGTTTTCAGATTTTCTCTGAGGATGTAATTGGCCACTTGTTCCGACGCCACTCCTTCACCGCGCGTGCCGCGGCGCGTCCTGCGGCCTCGCCCATCTGGTTGCAGTTGACCATAACGCGCAGCGCGCCGTAGGCTTCTCGTTCGCAGTCCACCATACGTCCGGCACAGTACAGGTTCTCCGTGCCGACCGGCAGAAGCGCGCGCAGGGGAATCTCGTACCATGTTGGGTACGGACCCGCGTCCGTGCGCCATTTGCCGCGCCGCCACTGGATTTTCCCCTCGGGCGTCGTCTCCATCACGTGCTCGTCGCCGTTGAGGTAGCGGAAGGTGATGCCGGACCCTTCGTGGATGTCCACGCGGTAGGATCCTTTCGCGATGCAGTCGTCGAAATGACGGCCGAACAGCACGTCCTTCGAGGTCACGCGATACTGCGCCACGATGTGACGCGACTCGCGCAGGCCCATGTCGGGCGCGACGGTCACAAGCGCAAGGCGCTTCCCCTCGGGCATCGGGAACTTCCGGTTCGCGGCGTCGACGATCTGCTTCAGCTGCGCGCGCCCCTTGAAGAGGCCTTCGGTGAGGTCGCGCGCGACAGACGGATCGCAGGCGGAGATGCGCGTGGCCGCCAGGAACGTGAGGCCTGGCGCGCCGATGACTGGCGCCGACCACTGGAAGACGTGCTTGAGGCCCGCGCCGCCTGAAGGTCCCATGAGCTTCTCGAAGGAGAACGACGGATGCGCTTTCTTGATGGCATCCGCGCCCGAGAGGATGGCGCAGAGCGTGTGCGCCTGCAGGTCGCTGCGCGGCTGTGTCCACGTCTTGAACCCGGCGCGCGCCGCGAGGATGGCGTCGCCTGTCGCGTCGATGAACTGCTTGGCCGCAAGCGCGCGCCGTCCGTCGCGGTTCTCGATCACCACGTGCGTGAGGTGTCCGGGACGGTCCAGCACGGCGTCCACCACTTGTGCCTTGAGATATGAGTCGATCGTCTTCGCCTCGCGCACGAGTTCGTCAAGCGCGATCTCCAGCGCCGCGACGTTCAGGTAGCAGCCAACGCTCTTGTCGGTCTTTCCCAAGAGACGCGCCTCGCCGCGCGCCAAGAGCTTCTGCTCGATTTCCTCCGTGATGCCGCCGATGATCTGGCGCGCGCCGTCCGTGGAGTAGAGCGAATGCCACACGGGAACCAACCCCGCTGTGGCCGTGCCGCCGAAGAAGGCGTTGTATTCGACGATGGCGACCGAAAGTCCTGCGCGCGCGGCCGTCACGGCCGCCGCCACGCCCGTCGTCGATCCGCCAGCCACCACGAGGTCGTACGTGCCGGCTATTGGAATCGTTTCGCCCTGCGTCACCAGGCGACCGTCTTCCGTCGCGCGCACGCGCAGCCCCGCCAATGTGCCGCCCGCAGTCACGGCGGCGATGAACTGTCGTCTGTTCGTCATACTATCACATTGTTCTCGTTTTCGGTGTCCGCAATGAAGCGAACATTCTTAGTCATTGGCATGTCTACAACCATGCCGCACATTCGTTTTCTAATCTGATCAGGACAAGCCGCATTATACTACAATGTTCGGCGCCGCGCAAAGGGGAATTTTTCCTATCGCTTGCATTGGGCCGAGATATGTTGTATGATAATTGCATCATTTTCACCCTTTCTGGAGAGTAGGCCATGAAGACGAATAAAATGCGGGCGATAGTAGTGTCGGCGGCATGCGCGGCGATGGCGGCTTGCGCGGCTGACGTGAAGGGCGCGCGCGCGAAGAAGCATGAGCCGTTCGGCGACGAGCTGCTTGTGCATGTGAAGTCGTCACTTGACGGCACAATGCAGCCGTGCTGGTTCTGGGCGCCGGAAAAGGCGAAGAGCGAGGCCGTGCCGCTTGTGGTTGGCCTTCACACATGGAGTCCGGACTATAAAATGAAGAGCAACTACGCGCCCGCGTTTGAGTACGCGCGGAAGAACGGCTGGGCGATGGTGGGACCGAACTTCAGGGGACCCAACAAGACGCCGCCCGCATGCGGAGGCGACCCGGCCGTGCAGGACATCGTGGACGCGGTGAACTACGCAAAGTCGCATGCCAAGATCGACGAGAAACGTGTGTACATAATCGGGGGCTCTGGCGGTGGGCACATGACGCTTCTCATGGCCGGTCGCCATCCCGAGATCTGGGCCGGATGCGTAGCGTTCTGCCCAATCACCGATCTCGCCCGCTGGCACGCCGATTCCATGTTGAAACACCCTGGCAGGGGCAGAGGGTATGCGAAGATGATGGAGGGCGCGTGCGGCGGAACTCCGGCCCAGAAGCCGGAGGAATACCGCCACCGCTCGCCGCTCACATGGCTAGACAGCGCCGCAAAGGCAGAAGTGCCCGTGTACATCGTCACCGGCATCCACGACGGATGGAAGGGGTCCGTGCCAGTTGGACACGCCATCCGCGCGTTCAACATGCTTGCCAGCGAGAAGGACCGCATTTCCGAGGATGACATCGCGAAGATCGAAGCGGATCAGAAGGTGCCGGCCGCGCTTGCCTACAACGGGCCGAATGATCCGTTCTACAGCTCTCGCAACAGAATCCACCTGCGCCGCACGTCGCGGAACGTGCGCTTCACGCTCTTCGAGGGCGGCCATGCCGGAAACTACCCGGCCGGGCTCGACTTCCTCTCGCGCCAGGTCAAGGGCCGACCTGCAGACTTCACAATCCCCTCCGAAGGCAAGGGCGCCGAAGAAGCGCTGAATCCGTAAAGGCAGGAGAAGAGAAATGGACAAGATTTCTCCCAAGGGGCTTATTTCCATCCTCGCCATTCTTTTGTCCGCTGCCGTGATGGCGGCGGGATGGGAGATGAACCCGATCTCGTGGACGTTGGACGACGCTTCGCGGACGATTCGTGCCGACGGCTCGGCGTCGTTCGCGCTGGCTGACGAACCGTGTTCTGAGGATGTCTTCGTCGAGGCCGAATTGCGTCCAGAAGGTGCCGGCACCAACGGCTGGGCGACGCTTGGCGTGGCGATCCACGACGACGACCGGAACTTCTGGCACGTCGCCCTCGTCAGGTCTCCTCCCGATGGAGGCGCCGAGAGGCACTCGTTCGAGCTTTGCGAAATGCGCGGCGGCGTATGGCTTTCGCAGAACATCGACGCCCTCGCTTGCAAACGTCGCGTGCACAGGGGCGAATGGAAGTACGGCGAAACGTACCGCGCATCGCTGCGCCTAGACCGCGCCGCGCGCGAGATCGCAGGAGAGATCAGAAACTCAGCAGGCGAAATCCTCTTCGCGTGCGCGTACGCGCTTCCCGTTCCGAAAGACGGCGAAACGCCAAAGGCCGTAATGCGAGGCAGGCCGGCATTCCATTCGACGGGCTTCTTCCGCGGCGCGTTCGTATCTTCCAAGTTCAAGAGCGGCCATCCCGTGGCGACGAAACGCGACATCCCTCCCTACAATAGCGACAGCTTCCTCGCGGACGTCAGGGACAAGGCCACGGGATTTTTCCGCGTGGTGGAGAAGGACGGTCGCTGGCGCGTGATCGATCCGCTCGGAAGGGGCATGGTGCTCCTTGGCGTTGACCACGTGACATACCATGGCCACCATAGCCAGCGCACGGGGCGCAGCATCCATCTCGAGGTGAACAAGAAGAAGTTCCCGAACAAGGCGGACTGGGAGGAGGACACTCTCGCCCGCCTGAAGAAATGGGGCTTCAACCTGCTCGGCGCGGGCTGCGATCCCGCGCTCAAGCACAGGGGGCTCGTGCATACCGTCTTCCTCTCCGTCGGCGATGGCCTGTGCTGGAACGCCGCGCGTCCAGACCTCTACATCTGCCCCAACGAGCATCGCCCGTGCTCGGCGTTCCCCAACGTGTTCCATCCGCAGTTCGCGGCGTGGGCCGACTGGAAGGCGCGCACCGCGTGCGCCCCGCACCGCGACGACCCGTGGCTCTTCGGCTACTTCATCGACAACGAGCTCGCGTGGTGGGGGCGCGGGGCCTCCGCGACGGGGCTCTTCGACGCCGTCTCGCGCCTTCCAGACGGCCACAGCGCGAAGGTCGCGCAGCGGAAGTTCCTCGCCGAAAGAGGCGTGCGCGGCGCACCGTCGGCCGAAGACAAGCTCGCGTTCCTAAAGCTCGCGGCCGACATATACTTCCGCGTCTCCAGCGAGGCCATCCGCCGCCACGATCCAAACCATCTCGTGATGGGCGCGCGCTTTGCGGGGATATGGGGCGCCCATCCGGCGGTGTGGGAGGCGAGCGGAAGGTACTGCGACCTCGTGACGTTCAACGTCTATCCCTGGGCAGACCTCGACAGAAATGCCGTGTTCATGGGCCGCTCGCCGACGTCCGAGCGCGCGGCGGACGCATTCACCCGCCAGTACGGCCACGTGAAGAGGCCGATGCTCGTCACGGAATGGAGCTTCCCGGCGCTCGACTCGGGCCTTCCCTGCACGGGCGGCGCCGGC
>CAMIVJ010000121.1 GCA_946401765.1 uncultured bacterium
GGATGATCGGAATCGAATGCGCCATGCACTCGCGCTGGCGGCGCGCCTCGTACTCAAGCGCGGCGTGGATGCCGCGGAAGGAGTTCATGTTCTTGATCTCCACCTTCGTGCCGAGCTTCGTCTCGCCAACGGGTCGGATGGAGATGTTCACGTCGGAGCGCATGTTGCCCTCCTCGAGGTTGCAGTCGCTCACGCCCGCGTACACAAGCATCTCCTTGAGAGCGGTGAGGTAGGCGATAGCCTCGTCGGCGCTGGCCATGTCGGGCTCAGAGACAATCTCCATGAGGGGAGTGCCGCCGCGGTTGAAGTCAACGCCGGAGGTGGTGGCGTAGTGGTTGATCTTCGCCGCGTCCTCCTCGAGGTGGATGTGGTTGATGCGTATCGTCTTGGGGCCGTTCGGCGTCTCGATCGTGACGCCGCCGCCAATGCAGAGGGGATTGCCGTTCTCGGAGATCTGGTAGTCCTTGGCCATGTCGGGGTAGAAGTAGTTCTTCCGGTCGAACGTGGCGTGGCGGTTGATCTCGCAGCCGAGCATGAGGCCGCTCATCACCGTGAGCTTCACGGCCTCCTTGTTGATCATGGGCAGAGCGCCGGGATAGCCAAGGCACACGGGGCAGACGTTGGTGTTCGGGTCGCAGCCTGTCTTCAGCAGACAGCCGCAGAACATCTTGGTGCGCGTCTTGAGCTGCACGTGCGTTTCGAGGCCGATTGTGTTTTCGAAGTTCATCTGCTACTTTTCCTTCTCGTCCTTCTCGTCTTTGTCGTCCTTCGGATCGTCGGCGGGCCTGACGAACGGCATGTGGAACACCGCCTTCTCAACGACGTTCGTCGCCAGCGGATCGCGGGCCTGCTCGTCGAGCGGACGCATGTCTAGCGCGGCTATGCCCTCGATGGCGTTGCCCGTGCGGTCGCCGGGCTCCAGCTTGGCGCCCTGGGTGTACATGCGGCCCAGCACCGCGTTCTTGGGCACCCCCACGTCCTCCTTGATGTCGTGCGGATTGGCCATGCCCACCGTCACGAACACTAGTATCTCCTTCTGCACCTTCCTGCGGCTCTTGCTGCCGAAGAGCTTGTCGCCGATCCATGGAATGTCTCGCAGCCACGGGATGCCGGTATCCACCTGCTCCTCGGTGGTTTTGGAGAGGCCACCGATCACGGCGGTCGATCCTGCCTTGAGGGAGAAGTCCGTAACCAGGCGCTGCACGCTGATGATGGGATAGCGGCTGCCGGTGGTGCTGCTGTCGGCAGTGACCTCGCCGGCCTTCTCACTGATGGTGGGCACGATGGAGACGCTGATGAAGTCGTTGGACGTCACGCGCGGCGTCACTTCGAGGGATATGCCCCAGCTGAAGAACGCCTCCTTCGCGAACATGAGCTTGTCCTCGCCAGGTATCTGCACCATCTTCATGTCGAGGTCGAGCGACTCGGCGTTGCCGTTCAGCGTGCGCTTGGCGGCGATCGCCACGTTTGGATACTTCTCAGTCATGTCCACCGTGGCCTGCTTGCCGCTCGCAACGATGATCTTTGGATTCGAGAATATCTTCGCGTCGCCGCTCGTGTCGAGCGCGCTGAGAACGAGCGACATGTCGGTGAACGAGAGAGTGCCCGAGAAGTACGTCACGCCGCCGTCTCGGCCGGTGTTGGTGGAAGTGGAGCTTGAGGTGGAGGTCGAAGTGTCGCCCGCAGCGCCCCCCTTCGTCTCGCTGAACGAGGAGGTCTTTGTGGACGTCTTTCCCGCAAGGCTGTAGTTCACCGTGTCGCCGGCCTTCGAAAGAGTGCGCGAATAGCTCTGCACGGCGTTGCCGATGTTTCTTCTGTCGATTCCGCCGCCGAACGACGCCGTGCCGCCCATTCCGTCGAGCATCGACCAGTCGATGCCTAGCTTGTGCACCGCCGAGTTCTGCAGCTCCACGAACCTCGCCTCGATGTAAACCTGCTTCGGCTCCACGTCTATCGCCGCTATAGCCTGCTCGCACGCATCGAGAATCACGCCAGGCGCCGTCACCATCACCGCATTCGCCTCGGGAAACGCCTGCGCTATGCGCGAGACCTTCCACACCGTGCCGAAGTCGCCGCTCCACATTGTGTTGAAGCGTTCGGCCACCTCGTTGGCGGAGGCGTAGTTGAGCTTGAACGTGCGCGTGGAAATGCGGTGGCGCCTCTCTGTGGCGGCCACCTTGTCGGCAGCCGTGTTCACGGCGTTCACGGCCTCCACCACCGCGTCGAGGGCAGCCTGCTTCACCGTGTCAGCCACTGCGGCCTGCACGATGTTCGTGACCTCGGAGGCCTGCACGCCGGCCGAGGCGGACGCAATCGCGGCGGCCGCCAAGACGTTCGTAGACGCCCCTTCCGCGATGACCATGGCATTCGTCGAGCCGGATGCGACCTCTGCCGCAACCACCTTGGCGACGCCGTTCGAGACGGTGTAGTAGTCGTTCGTGGCCGAGACTACGGAATCGATCTCCGGTATCTTGGCCGCGATCTCGAGCAGGGCGACGACGTTCGTGGACGTGGACGAGATTGCGATCTCATCCTTGTTCGTCGTCACCGTCACATCGTCCTTGTAAAGCATCCCCTTGGGCATCATCGCGGCCACTGCGTCGTTCGTGGCCTGCGCAACGAACACTGCGGCATTCGTGACCGCCGGCACAACGGGCTTCTCCTTCACGGAGTACTCGTCGTCGTCAGCCCGCGTGCACGAGCACGCGAGCGCAAGCGCGGCAAGCGCGGTTATGACTCCCTTCAGTCTCGTCATCTCGATTCCAACGCCCTTCTCCCCATTGAAAACATCATTCTCCGCGTTCGATCTGCTCGAATGCCCTCGCTATGCCGAGCAGACGGTCCTCGCGGAACGCGTCGCAAACGAACTGCACTCCAACCGGCAGCGGCGGCGCGTCGTCCGTCGCCTTTGTAAAGCCAGCGGGCACGCTTATCGAACAGTTGCCGGCAAGCGAACCCGGAATCGTGAAGAGGTCGTTCAGATACATCGTGATCGGATCCTGCACCGCGCCCATCTTGAACGCGGGCGTGGGCACAACAGGCGTAAGGAGCGCGTCCACCTTCTCGAACACCGTCTCGAAGTCGCGCCGGATGAGCGTGCGCACCTTGGAGGCGCGGCCGTAGTATGCGTCGTAGTAGCCGCTGGAGAGCACGTACGTGCCCATGATGATGCGGCGCTTCACCTCAGGACCAAATCCCTCGGCGCGGCTGCGCGCGTAGAGGTTGAACACGTTGTCGCTGCGCTCCGAGCGGTGGCCGTAGCGCACGCCGTCGAAACGGGCAAGATTTGCGCTCGCCTCGGCGGGCGCCACCACGTAGTACACGGCCATCGCGTAGTCGGTGTGGGGCAGCGACACTTCCACAAGCTCGGCGCCGGCAGAGGCGCACTTCTTGATCGCCTCGTCGGTGATGCGCTTGACCTCGGGATCGAGCCCGTCGATGTAATATTCCTTCGGAAGGCCAATCTTCACGCCCTTGAGCGTGGCGCCCGCGAGAGCGGCGGAGTAGTCTGGAACGGGCTCGCGCGGCGTGGTGCCGTCCATCTCGTCGTGCCCGGCAAGCGCCTGGAGGAGGAGGGCGGCGTCTTCCACGCTCTTCGTTATCGGCCCCACCTGGTCGAGGGAACTCGCGAACGCGGTGACGCCGAAACGGCTCACGCGCCCGTAGCTGGGCTTGAGGCCCACGCAGTTGCAGAAGCTTGCGGGCTGGCGGATGGAGCCGCCGGTGTCGGTGCCAAGGGCCGCGATGCAGAGGTTTCCGCCAACTGCGGCGGCGCTGCCGCCCGAACTGCCGCCTGGAACGCACGTTACGTCATAGGGGTTAACGGTGCGGCCGAGAGCTGAGTTCTCGGTGGAGGATCCCATGGCGAACTCGTCCATGTTGACGCGCCCCGCTGGCACGAATCCATGCGCGCGGATACCCTTGATCACTGTGGCGTCGTAGGTGCTCGTGTAGCCCTTGAGGATCTTCGAACCACACGTGCAGGGCTGGCCCTTAACGTTGATCAGGTCCTTGATCGCGAGCGGCACGCCCCCTGGATTCGCCTTCGCCTCGGCGAGGGCGCCCTCCTCGTCAAACGTGAGGTACGCGCCAATGCGCGCATTCTCCTCGTGATAGCGGTCGATGACGGCCTGCATGAGCTCGACGCTCGTGAAGTCGCCCTTCGCGAGGCCCTCGCGGGCCTCCTTTATGCCTAGCTTGCAAAGTTCGTTCATGTAGCAGGCTCTCCTAGCTTTCCGCCCCTTCGACGATTTTGGGAAGCATGAACTCGTCGCCCGTTCGGGCGGGCGCGTTCGCGAGAGCGTCCTCGCGCGGCATCGATGGACGCACCTCGTCTTCGCGAAGCGCGTTAACGATGGCCCGCCCGTGCATTGTAGGCGGCACGCCCTCCACGTCCACAGACGAGATCTTCTCCACGTATCTGACAATATCCTCGAGCTGCGGCTGGAAAACTGCTTTTTCCTCATCGGTCAGCTCCAGCCGCGCCAGTTCCGCTACATAGGCGACATCAATTGCGGGTTTGTTCATGGTGTGTAGTATAGCATAAAAAGTGCCTAGTGCCTAGTACCGAGTGCCTGGCGGTCAATGCACGCATGATGCTGCTTGTGATCGATGTTGCCATAGGCACCTCCCTTTAACTGATGTTTTACAAGAATGCAACTAGACTTTGCGGACGTCGAAGCTGCGGGCGATCGCGGCGCGCGCCTCGGCGAGGTCCTTGAACTCTCCGCCGGCTATGAACTGCACTACGAGGTTTCCGATGGCGGTGCCTTCGGTGGGGCCGGCAAACACCTCAAGACCCGTGGCCTTCGCGGTGAGGGCGTTGAGATAGCCGTCCTTCGAGCCGCCGCCCACGATGTTGACGGAAGTATACGCCTTGCCGGTGATCTTCGAGAGGCTCGCAATCATCTTGGCATAGCAGTCGGCAAGCGACGCATAGACGCACTGCAGCAGCTCACCCACGGTGGACGGCTTCACGTCGGCCGCCGCAATCACCTCGGCGATCATCGAGTCGGGCGAGAGGAAGCGCGCGTCATTGGCGTCAACGCGCCCCGCGAACGAGGAAGCCGCCTTGGCGGCGGTCTCAAGGTCGTTGAACGAATACTTCCTGCCCTTCTCGTAGTCGGAAAGAGTCCAGCCGGCAGTGGCGCCTTTGCCCTCCACGTACTCAACGCCGTTGAGCTCGCGGCGTATGGACTGGATCATCCAGAGCCCCATGATGTTCTTGAGGAAGCGGAAGCGGTACCACGCGCCGCCTTCGTTCGTGAAGTTTGCTGCCATCGCTTCGGGCGTCGTGACGGGCTCGGCATTCTCCACGCCGAGAAGCGACCACGTGCCGCTCGAGATGTACACGGCCTTGTCGTCGCGCGCCGGCACGGCGAGGAAGGCGCTCCCCGTGTCGTGCGTGGCAGGCAGCACCACCTGCGCGTCGAAGCCCACCTTCTCCTGGACGGCGGCGGAGAGGCTGCCCAATACGGCGCCGGGCATCTCAAGCGCGCCGAAGATGCGGCGAGGAAGACCAAGACGGTCTATAACCTCCCAGTCCCAGTCCTTCGCGACGGCGTTCACGAGGTTGCCGGTGGTGGCGTTCGTGTATTCGTTGGCCATACGCCCGGTGAGTACGTAGTTCAGGTAGTCTGGCACCATCAAGAGACGCTCGGCCTTCTCGATCTGCTCGGGATGCTCCTTCTTGAGGGCGGCAAGCTGGTAGATGGTATTGAAGAGCATCTTCTGGATGCCGCAGCGCGAGTAGAGCTCCTCGCGGGGCACCACGGCCTCGACGAGGGCATCGGCTCCCTCGGTGCGGGAGTCTCGGTACGCCACCATGTCGGAGCATGGGTGGCCATCTTCGCCTACAAGCACGAAGTCGACGCCCCAAGTGTCAATGCCAATGGTAGAGGGAATCTTGCCGAGTTCCTTGCACTTGGCGATTCCCTCGACCACGCTCTTCGCGAGAGCCGTGTAGTCCCAGCAGTCGTGTCCGTTCAGGCGCACCTGCGCGTTGTCGAAGCGGTACACCTCTTCGAGCACGATCTTTCCGTCCACGACGCTGCCGAGGATGTGGCGTCCACTCGAGGCGCCGATGTCTATTGCGAGATGATAGTTCATTTTTTCTGCTCCTTTTCGATGTCTTCAATGTCAATGCTGCGCTCAGGCCATGCCGAGCTCCTTCAGATGCTGCTTCACGCCGAAGCCGTCGCGTTCCTCGCGAAACAACATGGCGTTCGCCTGCGCGTCGTCCACGAACCGCTCCGCCTTCGCGTCCCACTTGAGCTTCCGGCCAAGCTTCATCGCCATGTAGCCGAGAACGCACGCCGTCGAGGTGCGCTGCGCCTCTTCGAGGGGCATTGCAAGCGGACCGCGCGTGCGCATCTCCTCCACCCATTCGCGGTTGTGTTCCATCGGGCGCAGAAGCGGCTTTGCCGCAGGCGCCTCTATGATGCCCTTGCGGCTGGCGGCAATGGGCATGCCGGCCACCTTGTCGGCCGAGACGCCCACGGGGTCGCTCTTCGTCTGCTTCCCCGCGAAGCCGCAGAACACCCAGTCGCCCTTCTCGCCGACGAACCGCACGCCGCATGGGTACTTGCGGGTGGACGCCATCTTGATCTCAGCGCCGGAAGCATACTTCCACGTGATGTCGCAGTCGCCATGCACGTCCCACAGCCTGCGCTTTGGATACACGCACGTGCCCTCAACCGAGACGGGTCCGCCCAGCTCCTCGCCGAGTCCTCTGATCGCGGTGTCCATATGGTGCGCGCCCCAGTTGGCGACCATGCCCATCGTGTACAGCTGTATCGTCATCCATGCGGGGCGCGCGTAGTTCATCGCGCCGTTCTTGCCGCGCTGGTGGCAGCGCAGGCGCGTGAACGGCACGACGGGCGTCGAGCCAAGCCACATGTTCCAGTCGAACTCGGCGGGCACAGGCTCCTCGAGTGGGAAATTGTACTCCTTCGGATCGTCCGGCACGCCCACCTCAACGCGAACCACCTTGCCGATGCGGCCCTCGCGCACGCACTCGACGGCGTGGATGAAGTTCTCCTCCGTGCGCTGCTGCGTGCCCGTTCGGAGGATGCGGCCATACTTCTTCGCGGCGGTGAGGATGGCGCGCCCCTCGCCTATTGTCAGCGCCATAGGCTTTTGCAGGAAGACGTCCTTCCCCGCACGGCAGGCCTCAATCGCCATCTGCGCATGCCAGAAGTCGGGCGTGGCGATCAGCACTCCGTCGATCGCGGGATCTGCGAGCAGTCGGCGGTAGTCCTGAAAGCAGCGCTTGTCGGCTACTAGGTCGCGTCCCTGCATGTCCTTCCCGGCGAGCTTCTGTCTCATGCTCCGAACGCGCGTGAGGTCGACGTCCGAGAGCGCGATGAAGTCGCATATCGCCTTGCCGCCCTGCTTCAGGCACGACGGCACGTTGTATACGTGCGCGATGCGTCCGCATCCGATCACGCCGAGGGCGATCTTGTTGGACGGCGCCTCCTTGCCGAGAACGCTAGCCGGCACAAGCGCGGGAACTGCGCCAGCCGCCAGCATCCCCGCGATTCCGCTCGCCGAACTCCTGCAGAATTCAAGTCTTGTCACCATGTTTGTAGTCTCCTAGATCGGAAGAGCACACGTCTGAATTCAAGTCTTGTCACCATGTTTGTAGTCTCCT
>CAMIVJ010000122.1 GCA_946401765.1 uncultured bacterium
CCTCGCGGCTCGCCGCCGCGCACCCACGCTCGTGGCGACGCTTGCAGAGCGCAAGGAACAGCGCCAGCAGGAACGTGCACACAAGAAGCCACGGCGATATGCGAGCCGAAATAACGGCCGCGCCCGCGACAGCGCGCAGAACGAACCCCACCGCGATCACGGCCACGTCAACATACGGCAGCCGCTTGAGGAAGCCGGAATACGCGCACTGCAGCACCGTGTAGAGAAGCAGCACCGCAAGCCCGCCCGTGCGCTCCGGACGGTGCAGCACGAGATAGCACGGAAACGCGAGCCCCGCCGCGAACAGCGCCAGCGCCGCGCGCACCGCGGCCACCTGCGTGATGAGACCTGCGGCGATGGGACGCTTCCGCTTCACCGGGTGCAGCCGGTCTGCCTCGAGATCCGAAACGTCGTTCAGCAGATAGAACGCACTAGAGACGAGCGCGAACGAGAGCGCCATCGCGCAAACGAGACTGAACGGACGCCACCCGCGCGCCACAGACGCCTGCGACGCGTCCGCCACCGCAAAGGCCAGCGCCGCGAAAACGACGGCGTTCTTCGTCCACTGGTTCAGACGAATCGCTCTCAGCCATGTCTTCACGCCTCTCAGCCTCCAGAGAACCGAAGCTTGAACACCATCTTGAGAGTCTCCGCGGCGATTGAGCCTGAAATCTTCGAGGCCCCGGCCCTGCGCTCCGAGAAGACGATCGGCAGCTCCTTTATGCGCATTCCCGCCTTCCAGAGCCGCCAGTTGACTTCCATCTGGAACGAGTACCCGAACGACTTCACGCACGAGAAGTCGCCGAGCTTCTCAAGCGCCGCGCGTGTGAAGCACTTGAACCCTCCGGTGGGGTCCTTCACGGGAAGTCCGAGCACGATGCGGATGAACATTCCTCCCGCGCGCGAGATGGCCCATCTCTTGAACGGCCATCCCACGCAGCGTCCGCCCTTCACGTAGCGCGAACCGATCGTCACGTCGGCATCGCCCTCGAGAAGGCGCGGAACGTCTTTCGGGTCGTGCGAGAAGTCGCAGTCCATCTCCACAACGTGCGTGGCGCCCATCTCGAGCGCCTTCGCGAATCCCGCCACGTACGCGCGGCCAAGACCCTCCTTGCCGGCGCGGTGCAGCACGGCGATGCGATCGTTGGCCGCGCAGAGCCCGTCGATGATCTCGCCGGTGCCGTCGGGCGAGTTGTCGTCGACGAAGAGAATCCGCCCCTCGGGGGGCAGATTCTCCAGCACCGCCTCGGCCATCGCCGCGACGTTCTCCTTCTCGTTGTAGGTGGGTATTACGACTACGGGCTTTTTCATTTCGGAAATGGCGCTATTTCGAGAAGCGCACCACGAAGCCGCCACCTGGCGCCATCTTGAGCTTGAGAGCGTCGCCGGCCTTGACCGACTTCTTCTCGTGCACGTATTTGACGGGCTCTTCGGCGCTTTCAGGCGCGTCGCGGAATATCTCCGCCTTCCACTCGCCTTCGCCGAGGAAGCATGTCTTCAGCTCGAATTCGCGCGCTTCGCGGTTCGCGATCGCGGCCGCGTACCACGAGCCGTCCTTCGCGCGACGCGCGGCGGCGGCGAACGTCTCGGGGCATCCGCCGAGGCCGACCGTGGCGTCCCAAACGACTGGCGTCTTGGACATGAACTCGAAGCACTCCATGTTCTTCTCGTACTTTGTGGGCGAGTCGCAGAGCATCTGGAGCGGCGCCTCGTAGAGGGCCATGAGCGCCATCTGGTGGCAACGCGTGCCGACGGAGCCGGGGTTGCGTCCGTTACCCTTGTAGGCGCCGATCTTGTAGTTGTCCATCGCGCCGGGCGTGTAGTCCATCTGTCCGGCGGTGAGGCGCAGGAAGAAGGCCGCAACGTCGTTGTAGCACATGTCCTTGTCCACGCGGCCCCACTTCATCTGCTCGAGGCCGTGGATGCCCTCGTAGTTGAGCACGTTCGGGAAGCGGCGGTGCAGGCCCACGGGACGATACACGCCGTGGTAGTCGAGCAGCATCTTGTGCCTGGCGCACGCTTCGGCGCAGCGCTCGAGGAACACGGCCACCTCAGCGTCCGCGCGGTCCATGAAGTCCACCTTGAATCCCTTGGCGCCGAGCTTGGAGAAATGCGCGGCCACCTTCTCCTCCTCGCCGTACACCTGCGCCCAGGCCATCCACAGGATGATGCCCACGCCCTTCTTGTTGGCGTAGTCGATGAGGTAGGGCACGTCCACCTTCGGGCTGTACTCCCAGATGTTGAGCTTGGCGCTCCAGCCTTCGTCGAAGATCACGTATTCTACGCCCGTCTTGGCGGCGAAGTCGATGAAGCGCACGTATGTCTCGGTGGTGCAGCCCTGGGGATCGCCCTTGTTGTCGAAGGCGTTCCACCAGTCCCAGGCGACCTTGCCGGGCTTCACCCACGAGAAGTCGGCGCCCTTCTCGACGGGCGCGGCGAGGGCGTATACGATGTCGGCCTCGCAGAGCTTGGAGGGGGAATCGGCAAGCACGAACGTGCGCCAGGGGAACGTGCGCGGCGCGTCGGCCTTGGCGATGTAGGCCTCGCTCTCCTTCACGCGCACCCAGCGGCCGCCCTTCTTGAGGCCGGTCTCGCGTCCCCATCCGCCCACGCGGTCAGTCGTCTTCGGATAGCGGGCGAAGAGCGACTTCAGACGTGCGCCCTCAGCGATCTGCTCCACGTCGCCGAGGTACCATGCTGGATACGCGTGCACGTCGCTTTCGGTCACGGCCACGGTCTTGCCGCCGACCGAATACACGAACGGCATGTAGAACGCCTTCTTCGAATCCGTCTTGAGGGCCGAGGCGTCGGCGAACTCGGGAACGGTCTCCTCGCAGCCGAGCGAGCCGCGTCCGGTGCGGTTGAACCAGCAGCGCGCTGCCTTGGGTACCGTGACGTCCGCGCGTTCGCTGCCGATCACGCCGGGCTTCTTAAGCTCAATGCGGTACGCGACGCCATCCTTGCGCGCGACGAGGCGCACGGCGAAGTCGTCGAAGTCTGCAAGGCTCCATTTGCATTCACCATCCACCGACGCCTTCTTGTACACGGGCACCGCGATGGTTCCGCTCTCGGAGCCTGTGGACTTGGCGACTAGCTTAGCGCCCTTCTCGAGGCTCTTGCCGTCGAGGCTCACGCCGATCGGCGTGCGGGCCACTACGATCGCGCCGTCCTTGGCAACCTCGTACGCCAGGGGATTCGTGTAGAGGCGGATCTCGTTTCCGCCGAAGGAGGCCGTGAGATCGGCAGCCCCTGCGTACGCGCAGGCGCAGGCCGAAACGAGCGCGAAGATGAGATTTCTGCTTTTCATTTGCTTTCCTGTGGTTATGCGGTTAACCTATCATTCCGCCGTTGACGGAGATTATCTGGCCAGTGATGTACGAGGCGTCGGGACCGGCGAGGAACGCCACGCACTTGGCGATGTCCTCAGCGGTGCCGAAGCGCTTGAGCGGAATCGTGTCCATGTACGCCTTCTTCACGTCGTCCGGAAGAACGTCCGTCATCTTCGACTGGATGAACCCGGGCGCCACCGCGTTGCAGCGCACGTTGCGCGAGCCGAGCTCCTTGGCGGTCGTCTTGGTGAGCGCGATCACGCCGCCCTTCGAGGCGGTGTAGTTGGCCTGGCCGGCGTTGCCCATGATGCCCACGACGGAGGCGATGTTGATGATCGCGCCGCCGAGCTGGGTGCCGTCGGGGGACTTGTTCTTCATCATCGGGCGCGCGACGGCGCGCGTGAAGAGGAACGTGCCCTTGAGGTTCACGTTGAGGACGGCGTCCCAGTCCTCGTCGCTCATGCGCATGAGCAGGCCGTCCTTCGTGATGCCGGCGTTGTTCACCATGATGTCCACGGTGCCGAACTGCGCCACCACCGCCTTCACGCAGGCGTCCACCTCTGCCGAGACGGCCACATTGCATCCAAGCGCCATCGCCTCGCTGCCTGCGGCCTTCACGATCGCCACCGTCTCCTCGCACCATTCCGCCTTGAGGTCGACCACCGCCACCTTGGCGCCGCATTCAGCTAGCTTGCGCGCTATCTGCTGGCCTATGCCGCGGCCCGCGCCTGTGACTATTGCCACCTTGCCGTCGAGATTGCCCATCTTGATTCTCCTTTTCGGTTGTTGTTCAAACTATCACTGCGCGTCGAGCGCGGCAATCGTCGCCTCGAGCGAAGCGGCGTCGCCCACGTTTAGCGTCACGAGCGACGCGTCGATCTTCTTCACGAGGCCGCTCAGCACCTTGCCGGGACCGAACTCCACGAACCTGCCGCAGCCTAGCGCCTTCGCCGCCTCAACGTCCGCCGCCCAGTTCGTGGCGCCCGTCACCTGCTCCAGCATCAGCGCCTTGATCTCGCCCGGATCGGACGAGTGGGGCTTGCCGGTGACGTTGGAGAGGACGGGGAACTTCGGCGCCGAGAACGTCACCTCGTCGAGGACCGGCGCAAGCTTCTCGCGCGCCGGCTGCATGAACTTCGAGTGGAACGCGCCCGCCGTGGCAAGCGGAATCGCGCGCTTGATGCCGAGCTCCTTCGCCGCCGTGGCCGCTGCGGCCACCTGGTCCTTCGAGCCCGAGAGCACCTGCTGCGCCGCGGAGTTGACGTTCGCCACCGTGCATCCCGTCTTCTCGCAGAGGGCAGCCAGCTGCTCGGGCGTTGCGCCCACGATCGCGATCATTCCGCTCGGCACGGCCTCGCACGCCTCCTGCATGAACCTGCCGCGCGCCTCGAGCACCTTGAGCGTGGAGTCGAAGTCGAGAACTCCAGCCGCGCACAGCGCGCTCCATTCGCCAAGCGAAAGCCCCGCCGCCGCCGCGAACTGCACGCCGCGGCGCTTCTGCAACGCCATGTACGCCGCGTAGCTCGTAACGAATATCGCGGGCTGGCAGATGTTGGACTTCGTGAGCTCCTCGGCAGGACCCTCGAAGCACGTCTTCTTCAGGTCAAACCCCAGAACGGCGTTCGCCTTGTCGAAGAGCGCCATCGCCTCGGCGTCGGCCTCCGCAAAGTCCTTGCCCATTCCGGGCGTCTGGGCCCCCTGGCCCGCAAATATGCAGCAGTCGTTCATTTTCGTCTCCTTAGCTTCACTGGCGCGTTGAACACGCCTCGAATATGGTATCATAAAGACGCGCCCAAAACAAGCGCGCACCGCATCAGCGGCGGCTCTTCGCCTTGAGCATCTGCACGGCCTCTTCGCCGCTCTTGCAGGCAGTGCCGCTCTTCGGCATGAAGGAGAGTCCACCGCCCCAGCCCAGCACAAATCCGCCGCGCGACACGAAGCGGTTGACGATGGAGCCCGTCACAGGACCAAAGGAGTCCTTGACCGCATGCGGGAAGAGAAGC
Organism: uncultured bacterium; assembly: GCA_946401765.1. Lineage (GTDB taxonomy): Bacteria > Verrucomicrobiota > Kiritimatiellia > RFP12 > UBA1067 > RUG572. Next base: position 5,333 of record CAMIVJ010000122.1, read on the forward strand.
GCGTCCACATGGTCGAGCGCTCCCTTGCGGATGTCTTCCGTGGTAAGGGGCATCACGTCGATGTAGGGATCGTCGTCAAGCTCGAGGAACGCCTTCGCAGTGTCCATGCCCAGGAAATAATAGGCATACACGCCCACTGTGTAGGCGCGCTCGCGGCGCGGGCGCACGGGGAACGTGACGTCGCGTCCAGTCACGTAGCGGAACGCGCCCCTCACGATCTCGCGCGTGACCTCGTAGTACTCGGGATGGCAGGAGGTCACGAACACCTTGCCCTTTCCGTATGTGCCGCCCACGATAGCCGCGCGCCCGTACATCTTGGGACTCTTCTCGTCGTCATGCCTTCCGGAGTCGGACTTGTTCACGCCCCACACCTCGAACTTCGCGCCCTCGATCGGCTTCGCGCTGGGCTCAAGTATCGGTCCATGGCTGTACTGCACATTGTACGTTGCGGCCTTGATCCCCAAGGCGGCCGCGCCTGCGGCGTTGACGGCGACCGGCATCAGAAAGCGCCCCTTCGAGCCGGAGCGGTAGAACGGCATCACGTTGAGCCCGCGCGTGGGATCCGGAGCTTCCTCCATCATGAGGCAGCATCCGGCGCACGTGCCGATGTATCCGCCGCCGTTCTTGATGAAGTTCCTTACGCGCTCGGCGCCGTTCGTGCCGAGAGAGCGCTTGATTGCGGGCGAGCTGCCACCGGGCATCACGAGCATGTCGAGCTTGTCAAGCGCGCCGGCGCAGATCGATTCGCTGTCCACAAGCGTGAGCTCGAGCTCGGGACTCGCCTTCACGAGGCGCATCCACTCCATCGCGCCGCCGCCGCTCAGTCCCTTGCTCACGTACACTCCCGTCCTGACGGGCTTCACCCCGCCCACGGCAACTGCGGTCTTGGACGCCTCCGGGGCGGCAGGTTTGGGCGATGTACAGCCCGCCACGACCACGACGGCCGCCGCGAAAGTCAATGCAACCCAGCTCATGTTCTTCTTCATTTGCAACTTCCTTCTGATTGCGCCGGAAATGGCGCGTTGAAAAATCAGCAACATTATACCATCTTCATGTTTCCGTGCCAAGATGCAGCCGCCGAAAAGGGCTGGCCTGGCGCCCAGTTACGGCAGGAGATCGCTCCAGTCGTAGATTCTGAGAGCGCCGAAGACCGTGTCGGCAAAAGAGAAATGGAGCTCTGGTCTATTCACCACGTCGCGCCACGACGGCGGCGCGTCCTTAGTTGAAAATGCCGTGAAAAGCCCACGTTCCAGGAAGAAAGCGTGCGCGGCAGGAATCGCCGCCGCGCCACGCGCGCGAAGCTCAACGCCGCGCACGCCGGCCATCGACGCAAAATGCCGCGCCGCAATGGCGGCGTCCTCCGCCCTGCGCGCGGCGAAGTTCTCGCCGACGGAAATCGCCATTACGGCCATCTCCTCGTCCGGACGCTTCGAGCCGTAGAATGAATTGTTCCCCTTCGCCGTCTCGCCGAACCCGCGCATCTCCGCGACGGCGACCGCGCGCCCTTCCCCGAGCGCCGCGCGAACCTCACCGGCTAGCGTCGCGCGCTTGCCGTCCGTGAAGAGGAGCAGCGGAACGCCCTTCGCGTTCTTCGGCAGAAACGCCGCCATCGGAATCGGAGTGAAGTCGTCTGTGCGAGAAAGCACAAGGCGCACGGCCCTTCCGTCCACGGCGGGAGTCTCGACAACCGCCGCAGGTACAGCCGCAAGGTCAGCGAGCGGACGTATCCCGGCAACGGCGCGGACGCCATCTACGGTCGGCGGAACGCGCTTTTCGTCGAGCCGCGCCAATTCGTCCTTCATAACGTCGTATGCGCTGCGTGCGCCCGGGATGTCCATGACCTGCCCTGTCTTCGTGACATTGCGTACCTCGGGCTTTTCGTCGGCCACGCCTGAATTCTCAGGAGAATATGAAAAACCGATGTCGAGGCGGCGTAGCGCGGCGCGGTCCTGCGGCCATGCGGATTCGTCGCCCGCCGCCCAGCGGCGGATCCATAGCATCGCGGCGTTGCGCGTCGATTCGTACCAGTGGTGCGGGCCAGCGGTCTCCATCAGATCGACACGTTCTGGGACACCTAGCATGGAATAGATTCTATGGGCGTTCTCAAAGGTCTCCGTTGAGCCCATGAACGGAAAGTAGTCCCCGTGGGTCGTCACGATCATCACGGGCGACGGCGCGCGCAGCGCGACGATGCCTAGGTGGTTGAACCCGATCTTCATCTGCCCGAAAAGGAACTGCTCCGCGTCCTGCCCGCCGATCTTCGCGTACACGTCGCGGATCGTGGAGAGGAA
>CAMIVJ010000123.1 GCA_946401765.1 uncultured bacterium
TCGAGATGCTGCGCACCGTCATTGGCACGCCAGCCCAGACCGCCGCGCCGCCGCGCAGAATCAAGTCCACAGTGCTGCAGTCCACCTTCGCGACATTGTGCAGCTTCAGCCACCCTCCGGAGACCAGCTCGATCGTGCCGTTCTTCGCCGACTCTCCCAGATAGAATGTTTTGCCCTTCGCCAGGCGCACCGTGAGCTTGTGCCCGCCAAGGTCAAGCTCCATGCCGCCAGTCGCAAGGTAGCGGATTGCGGTGGAGTTCTCAAGGTCCATCATGGAGTCTGCCGTCAGCGTGACATTGCCGAATCCGCCCCAGCTGTCCGTCGTCTGGTCTGGACCGCTGTTCACGATCGTGCCGCCGTTCAGCACGAAGTCGTAGACGCGCCAGCCATACTGCCCGGCGACGTCGAACGTGGCACCGGCCTCCACCGTCACCTTCGCGCCGATTCCGCCCCAGAAGAAGTGGCTTCCGTAGTACGTGAGGGTGCCGGCGATCGCAGGCCGCGGACTCAGCGTGCCCGCGGCCACCACCGTGCCGCCGCCATAATTCTGCCCCTGCCTGTAGCCAACAAGCTCGCCCGCGCCCTCCTTGAAGAGCTTGATGTTGCCCGTGATCGCAGTCTCATGGTTCTCCACCACCACGCCCTCCGGCACGTCGATGTGCAGCTCGCTGGGATCCGTTCCGTAGAAGCCCACAACGCCGTCCGACTCGGTGAGGCTTCCGCTGTTGCTGCCGTTCTGCAGCCACGTGCCCTGCACCGTCTCGAGCATTCCAACCGCGCTGTCGCTCAAACGGCGGGCGGGCATGTATTCGCGCATGAGGACGCCGTCCTTGTTGAACACCTTGAAGTAGTAGAACTTGCCCGAGAAGTTGTTTCCGATGCCAGTGCCCGGCACCGTGGTGTACGACGAAAGCAGCGTGAACGACCCGGCGGGCATGAAGTCGCCGCCCGTCATCGTCACGGTGCTGCCACCGTTCACCGTGGCCATGAGACTGGCACCGTCCGCCTCGATCTCGTAGTCGGTCGTGTTGTTGAGCACAAGACCGCAGGTGACCTGCCCTCCATTGCGGTCGAAGCGGAACTTGTTTCCGATCGCAAAACACGTGAACGACTGAACGAAATTGTTCCCCACCTTCGTGCGTGCGCAGTAGACGCCCTTGTTGCCGCTGACGTTGGCAAAGCGCACCTTGGCCTGCACGCGGTCGGTGCAGCTCGGCGTGTAGCCCGTGTGCACCCACGCGCCAGCGCCGACGGTCAGACTGCCAAGAAGCTCGTAGCCTCTCGCGTCCGAAATGGAGAGCGGCCCGCCGATGCTCGACACGTATAGCTTGCGCCCGGCGAGGTCGATCGAGCCTTCCGCGTTCGAGAGGTCGAGTCCGCGCAGGTCACAGTCGGCCGCGAGGGTGCAGTTGTCGAACACGACCTTCGCGCACCGCACCACGCCAGAGACGGGTGCCTGCAGCGACATCGAGCCAGCAATGCGCACAATGGCGCCGGAATGAGGCAGCCCGTTCTGCACCGCCGTTCCGGCCGCGTCGACGCAAGCCCAGTTGGCGGGATTCGCGAAGTCGCCGTCTTCAGCCCCGCCGGTCCACGTGGCAACTTCCACCGTGCCCGCGTTTCCGTAGAAGAGGCCAGTCTCTCCCGCTACGGCCGGCACGCCAGCGGCTGCGGTCTCGTCGTCGAACGCGAACGCAGCGCCAGCCGGCCTCGCGGGCCAGCTCACGATCATGTCGCCGACGTTGAATGTGCGCCCATGAACGTCCACCTTCACCGTCGCCCCATCCGCGAACGAGACGAGTCCGTGTTCATCGTAGTCGCGCGGGTTGCCCGTTCCCGCCACGGCAGGCACGCCGTCCGCGTTCCACACGCCCGTCTCCTGGGAAAGGTCGAGCGTGGAGCCGTTGCACATCGTGAGCGCGGGATACATCGCGCCAGGACGGAACACGCCGTTCACCAACAGCCTGAAGGCAGTGGAGTGGAGCTGCCACGCTGTTGCGTCATAGGTGAGACCTCCTATGTTGTAGTCGTTGTATCCCTTCAGGATCGCTCCGCCCGTCACCACCACGTCCACGCCTGCCGGACCGTAGCTGCCGGTCGCAGTCGTCTCGAAGCGAGCTCCTTCGCCCGTGAGGACGAGCCGCCCGCCCGATCCGTCGTCGCGCCACTGGCCGAGAGCCACGAAGCCGTTGGACTCGAACGTCAGCGTGTGCCCGTTCAGGGCGAGGACGCCAGGCGGCGCCGCGACGCCATTGTGGGAGAAGTAGAACGTGTTGGGACCTCCCAGAATCGTAGCATCTCCTGAGAGCGTGATGTTTCCGAACTTCAACGTGTTAATCGCGACTCCGTTCGTGATCGCGAGTGTGCCCGCAAGGTCGTAGTTGTATACGCCGTACGACGAGCTGTAATAGGTGTCGGCGTCAAGACGCGTTCCCGCGCCCACCTTCACGGTGCTGCGCCCAAGCGGCGCGTCGCCCGTGCCGAAGCGCACGTTGCCCTCTGCGATCTCCGTGCCCATGTTGTACGTCTGGCGCGTCTTCTTCGCGATCAGCTCTCCCGCGCCCGCCTTGACGAGGCGCACATGCCCGTCTACGCGGGCATCCAGCATGGCCACTTCGCCCTCCGGCACCTCTATGCGCAATATTCCAGGAGGCGCGGCAAGACCGTATTCGAGCTGCACGAACTCGAGATAGCCGTTCTCGGGATTCACGCTGTCGGTAATGGAGATGCGGTAGAAGCGGTAGGAGGTCTCGTTTTCGAACGTGAACGTGCGGCATTCCCACGCCACCCATCCAGTCTCGTCGGTGCGTTCGTCAAGCACCGTCCAGGCCTGGCCGTCATCCGACCCGGAGAACGTCCACGTCTTCGGAGCGCGCTGCAGCTCGGAGTCGCCGATGGGGCCGACGTGGATCTTGTACGCCGTCACGAGCGTCGCCTCGCCGAAGTCGTAGTCCACCACGATCGGGAGCTGCGTATTCACGCAGATCACGCGGTGGACGGAATCCACCTGGCGCTCGAGATTGTCGCTGAAGAGGTTCGCGGCCACGCCGTTGTAGAACGCCGTGGAGGACGACGCGCGCGCGGGCTCTGGCTTCGTGAGGTCGAACGCCTGGGTGATCGCGCCGTCGCCGTCAAGACCAGCGACGCGCAGCGTGTGGCCGGCGAGGTCGAGCGAGCCCTCGATCTTCGCCGCGCCGAGGCCGCGCCAGTCGCAGTCGGCGGAAAGGCGCGCGCCGTCGAACACCATCTTGCTGTGCGGGAACGAAGCGCCTGGCGGAACCTGCGGCGCCACGTCGCCGCTGAAGACAACCGTGGTGGCGCCGCCAGGAAGCGCGCCCGGCACAACATCGCCCGCGAAGTTCTCGCAGCTCCAGTTGGCGGCGTTCGCGAGGTCGGCGGTCCCTGCGGCGCCAGTCCAGACGGCCTTCGCGGGATACGCGTTCTGCGCGCCGGAGCAGTAGAGACCAGTCGCCGTGGCGACGGGGGTGAAGCCAAGCGCGGCAGTGGCGTCGTCGAACTTGAACTCCACGGAATCAAACGGCGGCTCGTTCCACTCGACGAGGCACATTCCCGCGCTGAGCTCGCGTCCGGCAACGTTGATCGTCACTGACGCCGCCGGTGCAAACGTTATCGTGGTCATTGCATCCGTCGTGCCGATGTTGCGCCCCTTCGTGCGGAACGGCTCGGAGCGTCCGCGCAGGTCGAGCGTGGAGCCGTCCTGCATCTCGCAGCCGTGGAAGAAGTCCGTGTTCGGGCGCAGCGAGCCGAACACCTTGATCGTGCCTGTGTACGACGCCGAGACGTCGGCATCTGGCGTGTTGAACTCACAGTCGCCAAAGCTTACCGCGTCGCAGTTGCCGTTCACGCGCAGCTGGCCGTTGACCACCGTCTTCGACGCTCGGAAGTCGCTTGGGTTAGTGTAGAACTCGATGACGCCGTTCAACACGAGCGTGCCCGCGGTCGTGGTGGTGTTCGCGAAATAGAACGCATGGGCGTTCACCGTGAGCGTGTGGCCGCCGAGGTCGAGCGTCAAGGGCGTGTAGCTCTGGTTTATGAAGCCGTACGTGTCTTCCGTCACGTCGATCACGGAATCTGCACCCAGACGAACGTCGGTCAGCATTATCTTGTTCCACGAACTCGCAGGCGACGCAGTGCTTTTCAGCGTACCGCCGTTCAGGATGAACGTGTGGCCAATGAAGTCGAACTTGCCTGCGAGGTCGATCGAGGCGCCATCCTCCACCGTCACCACGCATCCCTCCGCGCCAAGACGGCGGTTGGGACCGTTGGCCGTGGACTGTACCTCGCCTTCGCGTATCACGAGGCCGCCCGTGTACAATTGGTTGTCGAACGTCGTCGCGTACGTGCCTGCGCCCTCCTTGACGATCCTGATGTTGCCCTGCACGTCGAGCATGGAATTGACTACTGAATCCGCGAGATTCAGGTGGAGATCGACGACTGTCTCGGACGAATTTGTCACGGCAAGCGGCACGTCGATCGCATGGAGCGTGAGGCTGTGCCCGTTGAGGTCGAGCTGCCTGCCGAAGCGCGCGAGGCCGATCTCGCTCCAGGTCTCGTCCCTTTCAAGGACTAGCGCGGGCTCGCCCGGCCTTTCCGCGCGCTTGAACGGCAGCGTGCCGAGGTTGGGATGGAACGTGCCCTTCTGCGTCTCGAAGAGGCCGCAGCACTGGCGGACGTCCGTGGACTCGAGGTCGATCACCGGCACGAACTCGCGCACAAGCGCGCCCGACGCATTGTACACGCGGAAGTGGTAGAAGCGGTACTTTGCGAAGTTGTCCATCGCGCTGCCCTCGTCGAGGGACATTCCGCGCGTGTGGGATGCAAGGAGCGTGACGGGGCTGCCTGGCGTGAAGTCGCCCGCAGCAGGCATCACGCCTACGTCCTCTCCGTTGGCGGTGCAGGCGAGAGAGCCCGCGTTCGCAACGATCGTGTAGTCCACGCCCGTCTCGGCCTTGAACGTGGCAGTGCCAAGTCTGCCGTAGCGGTCGAAGCGCAGATTGCCGCTCAAGATGAAGGCGGTGAGCGTGTTCGCCTGCGTGCCGGTGCCGCGCGAGCAGTAGAGGCATTGGTTGTCGCTCAACGTAGTGAACAGTACCTTCAGCTCGAACACGTCGGTGCAGAGCGGATTGTACAGCGTATTGACCCACTGCGCGCCACTGCACTCCACCCAGTCGAGCCGCGCATATCGCGCGGGAATATCGGCGTGCGCCGCCTGGGCGCAGCACACGACCGCGGCCGCGCCCAAAAGCGCACCCTTCAAAAACGAGCCAACCTTAGTCATGGCAATCATTCCTTCCTTTTTGAGGCTAAATGAAATACAGCATGCACAATGCTCAAACGAGCATGCCAGAATTATGACATATTCCAGCCACCAAATCAAGCGCAAAGAATAGAACTTCGCATCTTGATTCACGAGGTTGGAGGTGCTATAATCTTGGCGTTCTAATGAGAAATCACAAAATGAAGCGAATCATCATCGTCTTTCTGCTTCTTGCTGCGGGGCTCGTCCGCGCGGGCGGGGCGCCGCTCTGCGCCGAAGAGCTGGAGGCGCTTGCGTTCCTGGAGCACGTGACGGGGCCGCTTCCTGCGGCGGAGGAGAGCGACTGGTGGAACATCGGCGGCACGCAGCACGGCATCTTTGCAAAGCGCTACAACATCGCGTTCGCCGGCTACGCCGCGGCCGCGATAGGCATGCGCGGAGACTCGGGGACGACGAACCGCGTGGGGCGGATTCTCGGCAACTGCGTGGAGAGACTCCTCAGACGCGACGTGTGGGCGTATTCGCAGTCGAAGAGCTACTGGGGGGAGAAGCCGTGGGCTCCCGATCCCTGCTACCGCGAGAACGTGATGTACACCGGCCATCTGCTGCAGCTTCTCGCGCTGTACGAGTGGTTCACGCACGATCGCCGATACTGGGACGCGGGCTTCGATTTCGCATGGAATCCCCGGCAGAAGGTGCATTACACAGTGCAGCGCCTCATCGACGTCACTGTGGAGCAGATGCGCGAGAACCGCTCTGGCGGCGTCACATGTGAGCCGGGACTGTTGTTCTTCCCATGCAACAACCATCCCCACTATGCGCTGATGCTATTCGCTCGGCTTGGACACGGCGACTGGTCCGCCTACGCCGCGAAGTGGGAGAAATGGGCGCTCGCGCACTATCCTAGACCACCCATGGGCGGCGGGGCGCTGAAGCTCGTCTACCATGTGCAGACCAGGCTATTCTACCCGCGCGGCACACCCGGACTCGACGGGTGGTCGATGCTCTGGTACGAAGCTTGGGCGCGCGACCGCGCGAAGGCGCTCGATCTATGGAAGTCCGCCGCCGCGCGCATTGAATGGGGGTTGTACGCCAACCCGTCGGATGCCGTTGCAGGTCACGGCTGCTGCGATCCGCAACCCGTGTCGACTTCCGTAGCGGCCGCGTTCCTCTGCGCCGCCGCGCGGGCATGCGACGACCCTGCCACCGCCGAGCGGCTGGAAAAACCGCTTGACTCAAAGTACCTTGTGCGCCGCGCGGGACGCTACTATCTCGACCTCGACCGCGAATGGCGCATAGGCGCATCCGCCCAGCGCATCATCGCGCTCGCCATTTCCCACGGCTCATCATTCCGCGCCCTGGCCTTTGGACCTTGAAGATGCGTCTTCAGCACCTCTGCGTTCGACGACATCTGCCCAAGGCAGAAGTAGAGGGATCCACGTAAAACGCAATCTCCGAAATGCCCGCATGATTGCCGATGTGGTTTTCCCGTGTGTGATGGTTGCCTGTGGCGACAATCTGGGCTTCAAAGAACCTTAAAGACTCCAAGTCTCCGAAACTCCAAGCGGCGAAAGCAATGAGCGTGCGTCAATGACACCACTATTCATAATGCGTCCACATTCGCAAGACCTTGACTATGCGCTCTTTCTGAAGAACCTGATAGACAAGGCGATGCTGGATGTTGATTCGACGAGAGATCGCCCCCTGCAGATTACCGACAAGCGATTCGTACGGCGGAGGAGACTGATACGGATCTACGGCGATTATGCCGAGCAGTCGTTCGACGTTTGGACGTAGCCCCGATGATGCTATCCTCTTGGCGTCTTTTTGGGCCTGCTTTGTGTAAACGAGTGTCCAGTTCACCACTTCAACTCCGTTGAACATTCGGACACCGGCGTATTCATGCCTTCCACTATCGAATCGGCCATCCCCGGGAATCCATTAAGGTACAGCGACTCCTGAATGGCATTCCAATCCTCCATGGACAGCAAGACAGCTTGATTACGCTTGCCAACAATGCAGTATTCCCGATGCTCGGTGGCGACTTCGTCAACAAGGTTGAACAGATTCTTTCGTGCATCTGTAACGGTCAGTGTAGGCATAATCATCCTTTCCATTTTTTTGCCCATATTGTACCACATTGCGTACCACTTGTCAATGACATAACGTGGGGACAGTCCCTGGCGGATACACCAGTGTTTTTCCCCATGCGTTTTGAGATAGAAAACAACCAGAACAACAGGTAAAAAC
>CAMIVJ010000124.1 GCA_946401765.1 uncultured bacterium
ACCGCGCCCCAAATGTTCGGACGCTTCGCCGCCATATACTCGTCGGCCTTCTCGCCCATCGGGGACGACGGCGTAATGGGATAGATGAACGCCACGTCGCTGCAGGCGTAGGCAACTCGTGCGACCGCCAAATTGGCGTCGGTCATGGTTTTCATGTCTGTCTCTGTCTTTCTTTCTACCGTCCACGCTACGGACGGCTTTTCATAAATGCGTGTATTATATAAAAAACCGCATTCTCATTCAAGCGCGATTAACTTCTAGTTGAAGACGCGGCCATGGCGGGTATGAAGCAATCTCTACTACTGGCTTCGCCGACTGCGAAACCTGCACGCTCAAAACCTAGAGCGGGCGAACAAGGATGCTCTTGTAGTCCGTTGGCGCGCTTTCGGACTGAATAGAGATCGTGCCGCCGCGCAGCAGAAGGTCACCGCCTGCCGCCTCGATGAGCTTCTTCGCAGTGCCGTCGCTTGGATCGTACTGCGGCCTGTCGTATTCGAGCACGGTCTTTCCGTCTATGCGGTGGATTATCTTCTCGCTACCCCGCACCTCCACCTCCACGGTGACCCAGGTGGAGGGATCGTATGTGGCGGAGGACGAATTCAGGCCATGCGGCGTGTAGAGCTTGCCGTTCCTCTCGACGTTTGTGCCCGGCGTGCAGAGGTTGGCGGTGGAGCGGTTCTGCCCCTTATGCGCGCGGGCCAGGAGCTGCACCTCGATGGAGACGGGGAATGGCTGGTCGACGGGCATCGATTCCGGAGTCTGGCCGTGCAGCATGATGCCGTTGTTGTAGTTGGCCCAGCCCGCGCCGCCCTTGACCTGCGGCAGAGGCATGCGGTAGGTGGCGCGCAGGACGTAGTTGGAGAACGGACGGTTGTAGAAGAGATGCCCGTAGCGCTCGTTGAAACCGTTGCTGTACAGGGGATCGTCATAGCGGCAGCAGAGAAGTCCGTCCAGAACGCGGAAGGTGTTGCCCGGATTCTCGCCGGCCCTGTAGCCGCGGATCTTTGGCGTCCAGCCGTCGAGGTCGCGTCCATTGAAGAGATTGAGCCAGCGGGACGGGCGCCGGACAAGGTCGGCGGCCTGCGACGGGGTGACGTTGCTCATCTCGCTGCCGTTCCACGCCCAGCATTCGAGGCGGCACGAGTGGCCCGGCACCTTGACGCCGTTGACGTCCTTGCGCGCGAACGCGCGCATCACGCCGAAGACGGGGGACGATCCGGGCTCTCCGAAGCGGCTGGGCAAAAGGTCAAAGCCTGTGGAGAAGACCTGCGGAAGCGTCTTCACGAACTTGAGGTCCTTGGTGTACACGGCGATTCCCGGGAAACCCTTGGCGGGATAGAACGAGAAGAAGAGATGACGTCCGTCGGTCGCCATGGCCTGGATGCCGTGGTGCATGGAGATGCCGGGATCGATCTCGACGACGTCGATGAGTTCGAGCGTGGACTCTTTCACGCGCACCACTTTGCATCCGCGGTGTGGAGGATCGCCGAACACGACACCCTCGCCCAGGTACAGGATGCCGTCCAGAGCGGTGATGCCGTCGAAGATCATCGGGAACTTCTTCTCGCGCAGGAGTTTGAGGTCCTTGTCGAAGACCTGCACGATGCCGTGCTTGTCGGGCGAATCTTGGTTGGCCGGGGCGTTGGCCGCAACGGACGAGTAGAGGCGCCCGTCATGCCAGCATACGTCGCCGGTGTGGGACGGCGCGGGCACATGCCCGAGAAGCTTGCCGGTGGCGAGGTCGAACTTCACCACGGCGTCGATGAGCCCGCAGTAGACGGCATCGTCGGAGATCGCAATGCCCTGCACGTGGCCGTGCGCGCGGGCCGACTCGAAAGCGTCCTCTTCCGTCACGAAGAGAGGCAGCGTGGCAGCGGACGCATGAAGAAATGCAAAAGCCGCAGCTCCTGCACAGAGAATGAATGCCAGTTTTTTCATGGCGCCAATTATACCAGATTTCCCCTCGCCGCAACAAGCGCGATCTTGGCAGAGGCAACTGCGGAATGGATTGGAGATTATGCGAATGGCATGCAATCAATGCCATAATGCCACAGAATGGCAGGACTTGACATGAAATGTTGCCATTGTTGCCAATATCCAGTTCCAGTGGCCAATCTCCAATTGGAAACTGGCAACCTTGGGTATTGGCAACATTTTCACATTGGCAACATCAACCCCTGTCAGCAGCGGCCCTTCGCCTTGAGGAAGTTGTAGGATGGGACAACCGCCGCATTGGGATCGTCGAAGTGGCGTTCGCACTCTACGACGTACCACTCGACCTTGTCGGCGTCAGATGCGACGAAGAGCTTGTCCCAAGGCACCGGCACGGCGCCCGGCTTGCCGGGCTGGCCGAGGATGGCGTCGAACTCCTTGACTTCCTTGGCCATGCCGTTCTCCTTGGCATGGAGCGTGGGCGAACGGCCGGGATACTTCTTGTACTGCTCGCAGCAGTCTACGCCGGCGCAGGTGGACCAACCGACGTCCTGCTCCATGCAGACATCCTTGGAGGTGTTCGAGAAGAAATAGTCCCAGAAGGACGTGCCGTCTAGAAGCTTGACCGTATGCTCCCACGTGTGATTGTGGAGGCCGATCTTGCAGCCCATCGTCTTCGCGACGGCCGCACCCTTGTTGTAGATGTCGGCAAGGCGCTTGGCGAAATCGTCGATTTCCTTTGAAGGCGTGCAGGGCTCGCCGCCTTGGCCCGTCGTCCACGTGCAGCCGGGCGGGAAGTTGCCCTCGCCGGGGCAGATGATGAGATTGTTGCCGTAGGAAAGCTCGAATTCGCACGTCTTCTTCATCACCTCGGGATCAAACGTCCACTTCTTCGTGTCGAAGCCGAACTTGGAATTGGGCACGTGCGTACCGCATACCACAAGGCCGTTGGCGGCGAGCTGCTCCTTGAGCTTCTTCGCATCCCAGCCATGATAGCCTGCGAACTCAACGCCCTCGAAGCCGATTTTACGCACGTCGGCAAGTGTTTTCTCGAAACCAACCTTGTCGGTATAGGCGCCGAGCGAGTAGAGCTGGAGCGCTATCTTGCCATAGCGTGCAGTCTTGCAGCACGTGCAGCAGCAGCCTCCGGCAAGCGCCGAGGCACCGGCAAGCGCCGTTGTTTCCAGAAAGGTTCTACGAGTCATGTTTTTCTCCTTTGTTGTTGACGACTTGAACAAGAACTCCCAACCAGGCCAGCGTCGCGATATGGTCAGGTGACGATGAAGATATTATAGCAAAGCCGTCCGCGTTCTGCACGAAGAAAGATAGCCGAGCGCATAAACCGCAGATTTTGTCAGGAGGATTCTACCACGGAAGGCACAGAAACGTGCTTCGCACGACGCGGACATTGTGAAATGTTGCCATTGTTGCCAGTATCCAGTTCCAATGGCCAATCTCCAATTGGAAACTGGCAACATTGGTATTGGCAACATTTTCACATTGGCAACATTAACCCCAACGGGGACAGTCCCCTTCACTTCACCTTGCCATTACGCGGAAACTTCTGTCGGAGAACGGATTGCACATGTTGGTTCCAGCCCTCTTGACGACGCCGTTGAGCCCGCAGTTGTCGCACTGAGTGCCGTTGACAGTGCCCACGGGATCGACGCCCGACATCTTGGGACGAAAATCCAGCGTCCGCTCCCACATTTTGCCTATGGTGTCATAGACGCCCCAGTCATTTGGCTGAGTTCGGCACCGGCTCATCGCCTCGTCGCCGTCGCCAAGATACGACTCCGTCTTCGTTCCGGCGCGGCTGGCATACTCCCACTGCGCGGACGTGGGAAGATCGAACCGCAGACCTGTCCTCGCCGAGAGCCGCCCCATGAAGCTCGCCTCTTCAACCTTGTGCGAACCATCCGGCGACGCCTCCACGTTCATTCCGCGCACATCACCCCAGCCCACGTTGAACACCGGCGCCGAATCGTTCTTCTTCTGCTCTGGCCTCTCCCCCATCACCAGTTCCCACTGCTTCTGCGAGACCGCAAAGACGCCAATGTAGAAATCTCTGGATATCGAGTATCTGCCAAGCGGATCCTCGCCAGCCGGTATTCGCCGCAGAACAAGCTTCTTTGTCTTGCATTCTTTGGGCCAGGTAGGCCTCGGTTCGGACTCAAGATAGGCAACCGGATACGACATCGCCTTTGGACCGCGCGAAAGGTCTATGACGCAATATGCCTTTCGGCCATTCGTGTTTGATCCCGCCATGGAAGAAACGTCGTTGCCGTGCGTGGCTGAATGCTCTTCCTGTGCCGCATCGGCAGCAGGCGCGTCAGCGGCTCCGACCGTGGCCTGAACATCCGCGATGCGCTTCTCTGCAAGGTTTCGCTTGAGCCCTGTGAGGGATCCGTCCTTCAGAGCCACGCCGTACCATGCTACGGCATGCCGCTGAAACGCCGTGATGCCATTACGATCCTTTGCTCCAGGATATGTCCACCAGAAGTCCGCCACTTCGGCGGACGTCATGGCGCCACTTGAATCTTTCTCGCACTTCGCCACGCGCCCAACCTTGCCGTCCATCTTCGCGAACTCGTCAATGGCGCGTTTCCAGTCGCCGAGCAGAGCATGGCATTCGGCAAGGCGGGCCCGCTTTTGGGGATTGTCCGTCTTGGCGAGACTCTTTTCCAGAATCGGCACCTCGCGGCGGCAGCTGACGAGGCGTCGAGCGTCGTCAAGCATTCCGTGAAGTTTCTTGCCTTCAGAGGGCTGCATCATCCGAACGGCGCGCGAAATGACGTCCACATCAAAGTCCGGCGCCACATCTTTCACGGAGGCATGCAGCTTCGCAAGCGCCGATTCTATGGCTGCGGGATCTCCTCCTCTTGCGAAGTGGAACACCGCGCCTCGCACAAGCAGCAGCCTGGCGGCATCGGTCTCGGCGGAATCGACGAGCTCCATGGCCTTCTTCCCCACCTGCACATGCGTGAGCCGTCCGGCCTTCTGCTCGGCCACCGAACCTGACATAAGCTCCGTGACCACGCTGCGCGCTTCGGCATATTCCCTTTCGGTCGGCATCGCCGCCGCCATGAAAACGATGACGAGCATTTCGCTCAACACCGCCAATTTCAGATTCATTTGCGCCATCCTTTCGATAAACCAAAAGTGGACACCGCGAAACAGCGTCCTCTCTTATTCACGTTCCATCCGACAATTGCCTGCATCCTTGCAGAACAACATCACAGGCAGTATAGCAAATCATTCCCCGCGCGACAAGCGCGTTCTCCTTTCTGGAGGTTCCCCAATTTTTTCGTGGCTGGCGAGACGCCCCCGCGCCGAGCGCGACTTTCATCGCGCCGCTTCCGGGCTGCGGGGCAAAAAGGTGTCGCCTCTCCTGGATGATCTTCGCTATAATACGAAGTCCTTACACAAACAAGCGAGGCGACGCCATGTATGATACCACAATCGCGACGAAACTGCTAGGGCAGCTCAAGGCATTTTTGGGGAGGATTTCTCCCCATTTCCACAAGCCCGTCGCCCGTTTCATAGGCGACATGATCTACGGGATCATGGTGGAGAAGGACGTGAAGCTCGCGTCGATAGTCCGCGCGCTGAAGGAGAAAACCACCCCGAAAAAGGTCGAGGACAGGCTCAGCCGGATGCTCTCGTCGGAGGGCCTGGAGACGGGGCTGCACGGCGTCATCGCCTCGGAGGGGGCCCGGAGGGTTCACAAGGACACGCTCATCATCCTCGACCCGTCCGACGTGCAGAAGCCATACGCGAGGAAGATGGAGTACCTCGCCAAGGTCTGGGACGGCAGCAGGGGCGAGGTGGGCGACAACCTCGGCTACTGGGGCTGCATGGCGGTCGCCTGCGAGAGCGGGGGACGCAGGCCGGTCCCGCTGCACTTCAGGCTGTGGTCCGCGGACTCGCCCGGGTTCGTCAGCGAGAACGAAGAGGTGAAGGCCGTCGTGGACGAAATCACGAAGCACACGAAGAAGAGGGGGATATTCGTCTACGACCGCGGCGGCGACAACATCGAGTTCTACCGCCATTTCATCGAGAAAGGGCTGGACTTCATCGTCCGGCTCAAGGAGCGCCACGTGCGCAGCTGGAAGCGCAGCGTCATGTGCGGAGAGCTCGCCTGGCAGTGCCGGATGCGCTACAGGGAGGTCGTGACGTTCGACCACCACGGGAAGGAGCGTCGCGTGACGGTGGAGTTCGGCGTCGTGCCCGTGCGGCTCCCCGACATCCCTGGCAGGCTCCTGCACATGGTCGTCGTGAGGGGCTTCGGGAAGAAGCCGATGATGCTGCTGACCACCCTCGCGAAGACGACGACGCGCCAGGCCCTCTGGCAGGTCGTGGAGGGCTACATCACCCGCTGGAGGGTCGAGGACACCATCCGCCATGTCAAGCAGTCCTACGGCCTCGAGGACATCCGCCTTTTCAAGTACGGCAAGATCAAGGCGATGGCGGCAATCGTCCTAGCCACAATCTACTTCAGCATGGCGTGGATCGGGAACTCGGAGAAGCACGAAGTCATCGCAAGGAGCGTCGCGCGCATGTCGTTCAGGATACACGAGGTGCCCGAGTTCCACTTCTACGCGATCGCGGACGGCGCGAGCGACATCCTGAAAAGAGGCCGCAGATGGCGAGGATTCGATCCTGGAGAAGCCGAGAAGAGTGACGAGGCGTCGCTCTTCGCGTTCTTCGGGCTGAACACGGGGTGACGGCAGACGGAAATCACGCCATTTTCGCCTCCGGCACGGAAACGCCTCCGCGTTCCCGCAGCCGGATTTTCACTTAACGTAAAATGAAAATCGCCATTTCTCCCTTTGTTTACAGGGGTGTTCCCGTTTTCGTGCCCGAAAAATTGGGGAACCTCCAATTCTATCCGCCATTTCGCCCGGCCGAAATCTCGCGGACGCCGGCCGCCCATGCAAAAAACGCATTTACCGCTTGCGCGCAAGGACGGGGATTGGTACAATATGCGCGTCATTTCTCAAAAGGACACAGACAGCAATGCTCATCCGCACACGCTCATACGCCCGCGCAGGCTTCCTTGGGAATCCGTCCGACGGCTACTTCGGCAAGACCGTCTCGTTCGCCTTCCGCAACTTCGCGGCAGAGATCGTCATGTACGAGACCCCCGACCTCGGCTTCGTGCCGGGCGAGGTGGACGACGCCACGTTCGCCTCTCCGGACGACCTTCTGCGCGACATCCAGCTCTTCGGATACTACGGCGGCATACGCCTCATGAAGGCCGTCGCCAAGCTCTTCTTCCTCTACTGCCGCGAACATTCCATCCCACTTCCCCAGAAGAACTTCACCGTGCGCTACACGTCGAACATCCCACGCCTCGTGGGACTCTCCGGCTCCTCCGCGATATGCACGGCGATGCTCAAGGCGCTTCAGCGGTTCTACGGCGTAGAAGTGCCGCTAGAAGACGCCCCCACCCTCTGCCTCGAGGCCGAGCGCGACGAACTGGACATCCAGTGCGGCCTGCAGGACCGCGTGATCCAGATGTACGGAGGATGCG
>CAMIVJ010000125.1 GCA_946401765.1 uncultured bacterium
TCTGGCGGGATGGTGCCTCGTCATGGCGCGCGCGCGGAAGAGCGGCTTTGTGCATCCTTGGGCGGCGATCGTGGATGCGAGCGTCAAGTACGCGAGGCCGCTGCGTGCCGACGCTGAGGCTGTAGCCGTCTTCGCAGAAGGGCCGCATCTTGTGCCGGGCGCGCGCAACTGGGCACGTGTCTCCGTCTCGATCGGCGCCGAGGTCGCGTTCACCGGCCGCTACGCCGTCGGCGAAACTCCGGCAGACTGAGGAGTGCGTGTTTGCCAAATGACGGCGGATTTGGTAGAATATCTCCAACCCTAATAAGGAGAAAAGAGAAGGCAAAATGATAAACGTTGGCATCATAGGCTGTGGCTTTGTGGGCGGTGCCCTGAAGGCGTGGCTTGAGGAAAACAACAAGGAGTGCGCCATATTCGTGAGCGATCCCCCCAAGGGGATGAACGACGACCTTTCGAAGATCGACATCGCCTTCCTTCAGATACATGTGCCAACCGAGGACGACGGCACTCAGAACCTCGAGCTGATGAAGGAGCTCATCCGCGGCCTGCCCAACGTGCCCGTGTTCGTTCGCACCACCATATTGCCCGGCACGTCCGACATGCTTTCGCGCGAGACTGGCCACCAGGTGTGCTACATGCCGGAGTTCCTCACGGAGCGCACGCACATCGAAGACTTCAAGAAGCAGACCATGGTGTTCACGGGCGCGGTGGACCTCCTGATCAAGGTGTTCCCTGGCAAGAAGTTCACAGTGATGAGTCCGCTCGAGGCCGAGCTCACGAAGTACATCCACAACGTTTTCGGCGCGTACAAGGTCACGTACTTCAACGCGGCGAGGGAGTACGTGGAGAAGATGGGCGGCGACTGGGCGAAGGTGCACACTGGCGTTCTGCTTTCGGGCTACATCAATGACACCCACACATACGTGCCAGGTCCGGACGGCAAGCGCGGCTATGGCGGCAAGTGCTTTCCCAAGGACGTCAACGCCTTCGCTAAGATGACGAAGGGCACATCTCTAGGTACGCTTCTCGCTCCGCTCCACGAGCTGAACGTCCATTTCCGCGGCTTCGAGGAGCACATCTAGTATCCTTGAATCTGCATCGCGATTTCCACACACCTAACAAAACAAGGAACAGACCATGAAGAGACTTATGTTTGCGCTCGCGGCGGTCGCCGCGCTGGCCTGCGGAGCCTATACGCAGGCGCCTGTGGGCCTGAAGACCCCCTGGGGCGAGAAGGTCACGCCCGAGAACGCGTGGCGCGAGTATCCGCGTCCCCAGATGGTGCGCAGCGCCTGGACGAACCTGAACGGCCTGTGGCAGTACGCCGTCACGAAGGAAGCGCCCGCATGCCCCAAGGCGTGGGACGGGGAGATTCTCGTGCCGTTCGTGATCGAGAGCTCGCTCTCCGGAGTCGGCAAGCTGCTGGAGCCTGGCGAGACGCTCTGGTACCGCCGCAGCTTCGACGCGTCCGTCAAGAAGGGCGAGAGGCTGCTCCTTCACTTCGAGCAGGCCGACTTCCGCGCTATGGTGTACATCAACGGACGCGAGATCGACGTGCCGCACGAGGGCGGGCAGATGCCGTTCTCGTACGACATCACCGACTTCGTGAAGTCGGGTTCGAACGAGCTCGTGGTGAGCATCTGGGATCCCACCACCGACTTCATCGGCTCCACCGGCAAGCAGGTGTTCAGGCCGGGCGGGTGCATGTACACGCGCTCGAGCGGAATCGGCGGCACGGTGTGGCTCGAGACCGTGCCGGCAACGCACATCGCGGGATACAAGGTCACGCCCGACATCGACGCCGGAACCGTGCGCTTCGAGTTCGACGTCGCTGGCGGCGGGTTCAACTGCCCTGAAGTCACGGTGGCCATCGAGTCCGTCAAGGGCCTGACGGCGACGACGAAGGACGGCGTCGCGGTGGTGAAGCTGCCTGCAGGCTTCAAGCTGTGGAGTCCCGAATCTCCCGCGCTCTACGACTTCACGGCCGTTTGCGGCGCGGACAAGGTGCAGGGCTACTTCGGCATGCGCAAGATCGAGGTCAAGAAGGATCCGAACGGCGTTCTTCGCGTCTACTTCAACAACAAGATGCGCTTCCTCATCGGAACTCTCGACCAGGGCTGGTGGCCCGACGGACTCCTCACGCCACCCTCCGACGAGGCAATGGCCTTCGCCATCCAGAAGCTCAAGGACATGGGCTACGACATGATGCGCAAGCACATCAAGGTTGAGCCCCGCCGCTACTACTACCTCTGCGACAAGATGGGCATCATCGTGATGCAGGACATGCCCTCGGGCGGCGGCGACAGGCAGAAGCGCTACGGCTTCTACCGCCGCGAGCTCAAGGAGATGATCGACCATCTCTACAACGTTCCCTCGATCGTCAGCTGGATTCCCTACAACGAAAGCTGGGGCCAGCCCGGCGAGTTCCTCACCCACGCGACGCTCGTGTGGACCCAGAAGTACGATCCCTCGCGCATCGTCGACGGTCCCTCCGGCTGGAACGACTACGAGGGCGGCCATGCGGGCGGCAGGCGCACGCGCCACAAGCCGCTCGGCGAGGAGGAGGCCGCCGACCTCGTTGACAGGCACGACTACGCGGTCACTCCCCACATGATGTCCGTCAACAACCGCCGCGCCAGCTTCCTCGGCGAGTTCGGCGGCATCGGCTGCCGCGTGGAGGGCCACCTCTGGACCTCCAAGGCATGGGGATACGGCAACACAGGCAAGGACGCCGACCGTTCGTTCGTGCAGGGCAAGTTCATCACGCTCACGGACCATGTTGGCAATCTTGCCCGCGCGGGCCTCTGTGGCAGCGTCTACACCCAGACCACCGACGTCGAGGCCGAGATCAACGGCCTCATCACCTACGACCGCAAGGTCGTGAAGTTCGACGAGAAGGCCCTCGCCGCAGTTCACGAGCGTGTGCGCCGCGCCGCCGAGGAGGGCACCATGCCGCGCGAGACGAAGACGGTTCTCCGCCGCCTCGACCCCAGCCCCACCGCGTGGGCGTGGACGACCGACGAGCCTGCCGCTGGCTGGGAGAAGCCCGGCTTCAACGACTCCGCCTGGGCCCGCTCGGCCGGTGGCTTCGGCAACAAGCAGATCACCTACGACCATCCGGCCGCCAAGGTCTCCACCGAGTGGAACACTCCCTCCATCTGGCTGCGCCGCCACTTCACCTACTCGGAGCCCGCCGGGAAGATTCTGCGCGCGAACGTGGACATGTTCCACGACGAGGACGCCGAAGTGTACCTTAACGGCAAGCTCATCGTCAAGGCCGCCGGCTACAACACCGAGTTCACGCCCTTCGGCGTGAAGCCGGACGTGTTCGCCGCCGCCGTGAAGGAGGGCGACAACGTGATCGCCGTCAAGGTGACGCAGCAGACCGGCGGCCAGTACATCGACCTCGGCATTTCCTTGGACGTGGCCAAATAGTCGGGGAGGCTCTGCCATGAAGAAGAAGCCCTCTCTCAAGTACAGGCGCATCCTCCTGAAGCTTTCGGGCGAGGCTCTCAAGAACCGCGAGGCGGGCGACTGCATCGACGCCTCCCGCCTCGCGTTCATGGCCGAGCGCGTGAAGAAGATCCACGCGCTCGGCGTGCAGGTGGGAATCGTGCTGGGCGGCGGAAACATCTTCCGCGGCCTCGCCGGCGCCGAAAACGGCGTGAACCGTGTAGTGGGCGACTCGATGGGAATGCTCGCCACGATCATCAACGGCCTAGCCATGATGAACGCGCTCGAGCAGATAGGCGTGCCCACGCGCGTGATGACCGCGATCGACATGCCGAAGCTGGCCGAGCCGTTCATCCAGCGCAAGGCCATACGCCATCTCGAGAAGGGGCGCGTGTGCATCTTCGCGGGCGGCACGGGAAACCCGTTCTTCTCCACCGACTCGGCCGCCGCCCTGCGCGCGAGCGAGATCGGCGCCGAGGCACTGCTCAAGGCCACAAAGGTGGACGGAATCTACACCGCCGACCCGATGAAGGATCCAAAGGCCAAGAAGTATGGTTCGCTCACCTACACCACGGCGCTCGAGAAGCGACTCAAGGTGATGGATTCCGCGGCGTTCGCGCTCTGCATGGACAACAACATCCCCATCGTTGTCTTCGACTTCTTCGACGGAGACGCCCTAGAGCGTGTGGTCAAGGGCGAGGCCGTGGGCACTATCGTGAGCTAGCCGCATGGCAGTCCCCCCGCGCCGCTACAAGATCGTGCTCGCGTACGACGGCACGGCATACTCCGGCTATCAGAGACAGGACAACGGAGTGGCCGTGCAGCAGCGCGTGGAGGAGGTGCTTGAGATAATCAACCACGAGCCCGTGCGCGTGTACGGTTCGAGCCGCACCGACGCAGGCGTGCACGCGAAGGGCTTCGTGGCGCACTTCGACCTCGTGCAGCCCGTGCCACCCGCTAACCTCGTGAGGGCGATGAACACGCGCCTGCCGCCCGACGTGCGCGTGATGCGCGCCGCCTACGCGCGCCCCGACTTCGACGCCCGCAAGGACGCGAAGGGCAAGGAATACCGCTACTTCGTGTACAACGCCTCGATCTTGCCGCCGCATCTTGCGCCGTACTGGACGTTCTGCCACAGACCGCTCGACGTCGCCGCAATGCAGGATGCCGCCTCGCGCTTCGTGGGCCGCCACGACTTCGTCTCGTTCGCCGCCAATCCCCACCGCGACCTCGAGACGACAGTGCGGAACATATTCGCCTTCACCGTTAAGAAGAGCGGTCCGCGCGTGACGTTCAGCGTGAAGGGCGACGGTTTTCTCTACAAGCAGGTGCGCTCCATGGTGGGCTTCCTCCTGAGCGTGGGAAAGGGAAACGAGCGCCCCGAGGCGGTGACCGAGCTCCTCGAGGCGGCAACCCCGCGCACCGCGCGCGTGCAGACTGCACCAGGCAAGGGACTCTTCCTCTGGAAGGTTTGGTATTGAGGGACTACGGCACATTCTTCCAGCGATTGGCGCGCTCGAAGTTCCGATCTCGGTTCCACCTCTCGCCGGCCGACAGGCAGTATATTGCGGAGAAGGGCATGGAGACGATCCGGCGCCACGCCGAGGACTTCATCCGCACGCGTCTCGCGCCGGCGAATCCGCCGAACGACGGTCGGCAGACCCCAATGCGCGGGCACCCCGTCTTCAAGGCGCAGCACGCCTGCGCATGCTGCTGCCGCGACTGCCTTGCGAAGTGGTGGAAGGTTCCTAGGGGAACGGAGATTCCGCCGGAGCGCCAGGTCCGGATCGTTGACTTCCTGATGACGTGGATAGCGCGCGAGGCTGGCTGCTCCGGATAAGATCCAGCTATAAGATTCCTGTTTACCGAAGGCGGATGATCGTGCCTTCTGCTGCGACCTTGAGTCCATCGGCCGTCTTCATCACCCTCAACGGCTGCTTGGTGTCGCCGATGTACACCGAGAATGTCGCGTCGGAGATGTCGATGTCGCCGTCAACGGCAAGGATTGTGCGCGGTGCTCTGGACGTGCCCTCGGGCAGAACGATCTTCACGGTGCCGGTGGCTGCAAGGTCGCCGCTGACCGCAAGCGGACTGGAGATGTCTGGGATGTTCAGCGTGGCGCCGTCGGAGAGCGTAAGTGCGCCGGTTAGATTGCCCGTGCCGCCAAGCGTGCCGGCGACCGTAGCTGCGCCAACCCATGTGCCGGCAACGTTCACCTTCGCGCCGGATTCAACGCTGAGGTCGTTTTCCTCCGTCTGCGTTCCCGAGAGCGTGAGTGTGCCTGCAGATTCGGTGCCGGGAGCGACAATCATGGTCCCGATGCGGTCGTCGTTGACGAACACGCCGCTCCATGTGGTGTCCTTCGCCTGCAGAATCTTCAGGTCGCGGCTGCCGCCGCCCCAGTCGGAACGGATGTTTCCGTTGCCCGAGAGGCTGCCGATCGTGTTGACTGAGTCCGCATTTGGAAGTGTGACAACAAGCCCGCCTTCGACTTCATTCTCGAGAGTCATGGTCGATGGGAAATTGGCCTTCGACAATGTGCGCCAGTAGTTGCCGCTGCTTTCAAACTTCAGCGTTCCGGTGCCAGTCACCCTGGCATAGTCCAGATTCTCTTCGTTGACATTGCTGGCATTTGTGAGAATGAATTTTCCGCCGTCGTATGTGGTCACTTTGGTGCCTTCCCTGAGCTGTGATGTGCCGATGTCGGTTGCCTTGAAGGTGCCGTACACGTGCACACCTCCGTCGGCGCGCCACTGCTTCCCGGCGGGAAGCGTCACCGTGGTTTCGGCGCCGATGTAGATTCCGCCCGACGTATTGAATTCGGTGGCAGTCGGAATGTACGGGCCAAAGACCACGATCTTGTTGACCAGCTGGATCTTCCCGGAGAATTCCGTCCAGTCCAGCACGTTCATGAGCACGGCGTCGGCGCTGCCGCTTGTCCAAAGTTCGCCGTCGCCCATTAGTTTCCTGATGATGACCTTGTTGGGCGAATCGTCAGTACTGCGCGAGAAGCCGTTGTTGATGGTTATTCCATATCCGCCCGAGCCGTTCTTCAGCTCTACCGGTACAGTGCAGTCCAGGGTGGCGGGGAAATATCCAGCTATGTCCGAAAGGCGCACTGTCGAACTGGCGTTGCCGTACGAATTCGGGTTGAGGTTCTGCACGCTGGACATTCCCTTGAGCCATACGATGCCCGTCCACTGCTCGGGATCGGTCACCCATGTGGGCAACGTGTTGGAGGTGAACACGTTTCCGCCTACTGCGGGAAGGGCGCCCGAGTATGCGACGATTGGGCTGCCTGTGACGCCGGCGAAGTTGAACACTGCTGTGTTCCCGGCGGGAGGTGCGATGGAGAGCGAGCCTTCGCAGAAGAAGTTGACCTTGGTGGCGTTGAACGCGGTATCGCCAGTGATCGAAGCTCCGTCCGCAAGGTGGAGGTCGATTTCGGCATCGGTGCCGAAAAGGTCGTTGATGACCTTGAAACAGCTGATATCGAAGTAGACGATATCATAGAGGATGTCCTTGCCGGCCTGCATGAGTTCGGCGGCCTTCCTGAGAAACGTCTCCCGGTTATAGAGCCCTGTGAGGACATCCTGTTCCATGGAATGCTGCATCTCCACGATTTCCTGGTCCTGCGCCACCTGCAAAGCCTTGCGCCACTCGTTCTCATGGCCGCCCAGGACATTGCGCACGCGAAGCCACGCCACCGTGGGATGGTAGGGCTTCGTGATGAAGTCCGATGCCCCCATTTCCACGGCATTGGCCTGCCCTTCATAATTGCTGCGATCCGTTATGACCACCACGGGAATCTCCATCCATCCCGGCGTGTGCTTCATGACGGACAAAAGCTCAAGCGCGTCCATCCCTTGCATCTCCAACGCCGCCAGGACCACATTCACGGGGCGGGACGCCATGACGGCAAGCGCCGTCTGGCCGTCTGCCGCCTCA
>CAMIVJ010000126.1 GCA_946401765.1 uncultured bacterium
GTTGCCGCGGCCCTGCCCAAAGCCCTGCACCTTGACGGGCGCCTGCCATTCCACGTGCAGCTGCACGTCGCCGAACTCGCGCTTCGAGCAGATGTTGCCTGCGGAGCGCACGGACTCCATGGTGCCGTCGACGAACTTCCACTTCGTCTTGTTGCCCTTGCCGTCCACCCAGTTCTCCTCGAAGCTCTTCTGCGTGCCGTCGAAGAGCACGATCGCGTCGCTCGGCGGCTGGCCTGGCTTGTCGGCCGGCGTCACCTTGACGGGATTGGGACGGTTCTGGTCATGCACGGCCCAGGCGTGGAGCGCGTTAGGCGTGTCGCCATACAGGCCGGCGAGGGCCACGGCGGAAATGCCGGCCATCGCGGCGGAAATCATCAGCTTCTTCATGTCTTGCTTCCTTTGGTTGTCTGAACTCTTTTTCGCCCGGTCAACTTCCGAACGAGTTTTCGAACGACGAAAATTATATCAAAAGTACCTTCGATTGGCAAACAGGAGAAGACCTTCTAGGCGGGCAAGACGCACGCTCTCCAAATGGCGCTTTGCACGTGACAGCGCCATTAGGAAAAGATGCGCAAGCGCCTCTAACGCAACGCTACCGCAGGATCAGCGTGAAGCCGCCGGGATGCGGGTTGACGATACTAAGGCGGCCGTTGACGACGGTGGCGTACCAGTCGTCGGCCGTAGCGCCGCCAGGCAGCGTCACCGTGACGTCGATCGCCTTGGCCTCCTGCGCCGTCAGCGAGCCCGCCGGACCAAGCGCGTAGCGAGGCGCGTTGGGCTTCACTTCGGGGAAGCTGGCATTGATCTTCGCGAGCCCGCTCATGCAGTCGCTGTTCACCACGTCATCGAAGTTCGGGGCTGCGGTGAGGCGCCCGCCCGCTCCGGCCACGCTGAGCGTGCTATCCTCGCCGACGAAGCGGAAGAAGCCGTCAAGCGCGCCCGCGCCAGCAAGCGTGCCGTAGATCGGGCAGCCGCCGTTCAGGCTCACGCCGTCGCGGTTCACAAGAACCGAGCCCTCGCCGAGCGTCGTGACGCCGCCAAGACCCGCGGCGCAGAACTTCTGCGCATCCTGCGCGCTGTAGGCGATGCGGAAGTTGTCGCCGCTGAAGGCAAGCGTCTTCTCGCCGTTAGCGGGCTTCGTCTTGACGCCGCAGGTGACGCCGTTGTCGTCGGTGACGTTGCCGCCCCAGCCGCCGCCCGTGTCGGTGGTGTAGATGCAGAAGCGGTGCCAACCTGCCGTCAGCGTGGCCGTGCCGCTCTGCGCCACGTTGTGGGCCGTGGTGGCAAACACCAGCACGCCGTCAACCTTGAGCGCGATGCGGTCGTCGTAGCAGCCGGTGAACGACCACTCGCCGACGTTCTCCTCGGGAACGAGGAAGTAGCCGTCGAAGCGCGCAGTGGTGCCGCCCGCGGGCTCGGCCGAAAGGAGAACGTCAAGAGTGTTGGTGACGCAGTCGCAGCGCGTGAACACGAGATCATCGTTCATGTACGTGCTGGCGTTGCCCGTACCCGACGCGCCAACCGTGCGCATGCGAACGCCGGTGCGCGATGTGGATGCCTGCGGCAGGCGCATCGTGAGCGTGGAGGTGTCGAAGCGCGCATAGTCGCCTGGAGCCTCCGATCCCGAGACGTTCGGATTGTTGCTCCAGCCAAGGCCCATGCCCGCCGTCTTCCATGCATCCAACCTCGGGCCCTGGTCGCCAGTGCCGTCCCTTACGATCACGCGGAAGTCGTGCCAGCCGGCCGTAAGGTCGGCGCTTCCCTTGCCGACATTGTCGTGCGCTGTTCCGGTCAGGACCTCCTGTCCGTCGATCTCGAGCCAGATGTTGTCGTCGTAGGTGCCCGCGAAGCACCACGTGCCGGCCTTGCCATCCTCAACGAGGAACTGGCCACGGTAGATGAAGCCTGTGTTGTTGCCCATTGGCTTCGTGCCCTCGCCGGTGTAGCTCTTGTGCACGTGCGCGAGAGTGGTGGAGACGTATGGGCAGATGCCCGTGAAGCCCTTCATCGCATTGAGGTCGGCAAGCTGGTCGGTGTTGAACATCGCCCACTCCACAAGGCCCTCGCCCTCGATCGAGAGCTGCGCATTTGCGCCGGGCGCAAGCGTGAGGCCGCCGGCGAAGCCCGCCGCGCCCATGAGGCCGACGGACTGCGCCGCCGCCACGTACCAGTGCCCTAGCGGAATGGACTGCAGCGCGGCCGCGCTCGTGAACAAGCCCTGGCCGGAGATCGTGACGTCCGCCGTGCCCAGAAGCGGCGCGTTCCAATCTACGTTCTGCCCGTTGAGGTCGATCTCGTATTCGCCGCCCTCCATGGGCGACGAGCCGAACTGGATGTTCATGTAGCCGTACTTGTTCGCGAAGTTCTCTCGCGCCTTCAGCACGCCTCCCTGGAGGTTCGCGTGCGGCTTCTCCCAGTTGGGCCACGTGGAACGCATGCCGCCCCTGCCGAGCGCGAACGTGCCGCCCTTCTGCGTGAAGAGCTCCTCATGCGCCTTGCCCCAGACGCCCCTGTAGTTGTTGCGGTGGCGAATCTCGATCTGCCTCGGCGAGAAGTAGCCGTCTATGAGGTCGAAATAGTTGTACGAACAGTCCACGCCCACGAGCACGGTGCCGTTGTCCGCATTGAGCGTGCCGCCCGTCACGGCCACGCGCTGCGGCTTGCAGGTGGTGTCGTTGCTTGTGCCGCGGCCGATGTGGAAGCCGTTCTTGTCGGCCTCAGTCCAGTTGAGTGTGCCGCCGCGCGCCACCTCGAGGTACGTCTCCTGCGGGGCGCTGTTGTTGTAGCTTGTGTACAGAACGCCCGGCACCGTCACCGTGGCGCCCTCGCCTATCACAAAGTGGCCGGAGCGGTTGTACGCGCCGAGATAGAAGTCCTTCTGCAGATTCCAAGTGGCATCCTTCAAAGTGACCGGAGCTGCGGCCTCGACGCTGTCGATGGCCACGAGATTGACCGCCGCGCCAACGACTTCGCTGTACAAGTCGCCGTCGACAGTGACCGACGCGCGCGGCATGATGCGAACCTCCCTCACGGTGGAGGCGTTGATCTTCGCGAGCTTCGGCAGGCCCGTGCCAGGCGCCTTGTTGTCATCGCCGAACACGACGATTCCCGCGCTATCGCCGATCGTGATCTCGCTCTCAGGGGAGTTGATGGATCCGGCGAACCAGAGGTGGTTGCCGTTCGCCGTGTAGGTGCCGCCGGAGGAAAGCGACGGACCTGCGAAGTAGATGTTTCCGCTCACCTGCACGAACGTGCCCGCGCTCACCACCGGACCATAGAACACGAGCGGCTGCGCGGCCGTGGCGTTCACCGTGGCGCCCTCGCCCACCGTGAATGTGCCGTTGACGCTGTTGGCGGCGCTGCCGGCCTCAAACGTCACGGCGGCGCCAGGCTCCACGCTTAGCGGAATCGTTTCGGGCACCGACGTCGTCCAGAACCGCAGATACGATCCGTCGTAGAAGTTGAAGCCCTCCTGCACCGTGCCCTTCAGGGGCTGCTCGAACTGCGTCTTTCCGGTCACATTGACGCGCTTCAGATTGAACTCCGTGGAATGGAAGTTGAAACCATGCGTGTCAAGGGAATTGTCCAGAGTGAGCGTGTACTGCTCTCCGGATATCTGCGATCCCGCAAGCGCAGAACCGTCTAGGCCGCGCACGGAGAGATGCCCGCCGCCAACCTTCGTGTCGCCAGTGAGCGTCACCTGGCTGAAGAAGGCGCCCCAGGTCACTTCATGGTTGGAATTGTAGAGTGCGCCGGCACCGTCCGGACCCGCGCCCTCCACGACCACCGCGCGTCCGTGCGTGGGCTCGCTCGCGGCGAAGACGCCGTTCCCGCCGCTGACGTTGACGTCGAGCCGCGCGCCGTCCTTGACCGTGATAGAGTATGGCGTTTCGCCGGCGCGCTTCGTGGTTTCGTCGCCAGTGTGCTCGTCGATCCTGAGCGTGCCCTCCTCTATCACCACGTCGCCCGCCGACATGAGGCCCCTGTCTGGAATCGCGAGCGTGCCCGCGCCCTTCTTCACGAGCGTAGAGGCCACCGTGACCACGTCGCCCGTGAGCACCAGGTCGCCCACCGTGTTCACCTCCGCCTCATGCCCTGAAATGCCCAGCGAGACCGGCATCTTGAAGGTCTGCACGTTCGACGAGAGATTCGTCACCGCGCGCGTTACGCGCAGCGAGTCGGTGCCTTCGTGCACATACTGGCCAGCGGTCGCGGGGAAGTGCACGCAGCCAAGCGCGAGACCGATCTTGTCGAAGAGCGTTGTTCCCGATCCGGCGAGATTGAATACCGCGGTGTCGCCGTTCAGGGGCGACGTGCCGCCAACCCAGTTGCCGCCGGTGGACCACTTGCCGCCGTCAGACGCCGCGCCGTTCCATTCCACGCTCACCTTCTCGCGCCCGGAGTTGCTCATCACGAGCGCTCCATCCACCACCGCCAGGTCGGCGTCGACGCCCGCCACCATGAACTTCGCGATGTCGGCGTCGCCCACGCCCGACGCGATCACGGTGTAGGTTACGCCCACCGGCAGTTCTGCGAAGCCCACCGGCGAAACGTTCACCACGATTGGCGAGGACACGCTTGCGGCGGAAATGTCGAGGTTCGCCGCAGCGAACGTGTCGCCACCCTCCGCCGTCGCGTCCACCGCGATCACCGCCCCTCCCTCGAGAACGAGGCTCTGGAGCGCGAACGTGGCGGCGGCGCCGTCCACAAGGCTGAGCGTTGCGCCCGGCGAGACCGTGGCCGCCGTCGCGGCGAACGTGCCAGCAGGCACCACGAGCGAGCCCTTCTCGACGGCGACCGTGCCGGAGATCGTCTGCGCCTTGCCCGCGGTGAGCGCGCCGTCGCCGCGCTTCACGAATCCGAAGTTGGCGCCGCCCGCGTCGTCCTGGAGCGTCGTGCACCACGTCACGTTAAGTCCCTCGGTGTCGACGATTGCGTTCTTCCCCGCCACCACGGTGAGGTTCGACGTGGCCTCAAGCCACGCGGCAGAAGTTGCGTACGGCGAGAGCGTGCCGCCGTCGAAGAGGAACTCGGCCCTTCCGGGGAACGTGACGATGTCGGCCGCGCGCACTTTGCCGCCCTTCACACGCAGCAGGCTCCTGGAGCCCACGGCGTTGGGGAAGCCGATCTTGAGCGAGGTTCTGGCCTCCAGCTCGCCGTCGGTGATCTCGCCGTCGAACACGGCGCTGTTCTGCGCGGCCGCCTGGAAGTTGTTCACGCTGATCTTGCCGCCCGTCAGGCGCAGACGGTGCATGGAGCGCGCGTTGATGGTGGTGTTGTAGTCGTTTGCCAAGGTAAGGGAGCCTGCGGACATGTTGAGCTCGCTCAGCGCGTCAACGGAATAACCGAACTGCATGCTGCTCGAGAGATTGAGCGTGGCGCCGGTGATGTCGACGCGCGCGACGGTCTCGTATCCCGCATTGCCGGTGCCGTTGACGTACATCGTTCTGAAGCCGTATGTGCCGCGGCGAAACTCCATCCACCCTGCGCATCCATTGCCCTGAACGCCGTGGAAATAGTCGCCGCCCGCGCCGAAGTCATAGCCGTATGCGTCATCGGTGGCGTCGAAAACGAGCGGCTCGTTTATGCCGCTTCGAACGTAGAAATGGAGATTGGCGGAGTTGGAATATGCGCCGTTGAAGACGAGCGTGCCCGGATGGTTGAAGAGGATGTTGCCGTCGCCGCTCTGCGGCGTGTGGCCGCGCACCCAGTTTGCGGCGGTAGTCCACAGGTCGTTACCCCGTAGATGCGCCGGCTTGTAGTAGTTGTTGCCGGACGGCTGCACATTGTAGAGATGAAGGTACACTGCCCGGTCAGTGGTGACGAGCTCGGCCTGGTATGCATAATTTGCGCCTGTCTCGGCGTCCCAGAACCGGCAGTTGGGATCTAGCACGAAATACGCGCCGTTCTCGAGGGTCATGGACTTCGCCTCGATGATTTTGAAGTAGCCCTCTTCGGTGGTGTAGGATTCGGGCAGCGTTATCGTGACGGGGCCCCTCACGGAGAGCGCGCCGTCAACGCGCAGCGAGGGAAGAAATCTATCGGCGTAAGTCGAGATCGTAGCGCCGGAAGCGAACAGGGCGTCGCCGTCGATGAAGCTCTGCGCCGGAACTTCGGCCGTGCCGGAGAAGCAGGTGACTTCGTCGATGATGCTCCAGCCGGGCAGCTCGACGCGCGTGAAGTGGATGTCGTCGATCACGACGCTGCGGTCGCCGCCATCCGGCGACTGGTGCAGGAACTCGAGTCCGTAGCTGCCCGCAGCGCCGATGGAGATTATGGTCGCCTTGTTCTGAAACGCGGTGTTTGATATCTCGACCATCTTCATCGAGTGAATCGCGGCGCCTTCCTTGAGCACCCTTGCGTTCCAGATGCAGGACGTGTGGCCGGGGCGCGTCGCGTAGTTGAACGAGAAGCGGTACACGCCGGCGGGCGTGGCGCCGAAGTCCTGCGAAAGCAACGGAACGCCCGCTATTTCCCTTTGCCCGTAGAACGAATAAACGCCACCGTTGGTCTGGCCTGCCGCGAGCCACGTGCCGGTGGCCGAGGTAATGCCCGCGCAGTAGCCGAATTCTTCGTATGACGGATAGTTCCACCACGGAACGACGAAGCCGCCCGTTGCGTACGAATAGCTCCAAAGAGGCGCCTGTTCCTGAACGGTCCCCGCCGACGTGCCCGGAAGGTCGAAGTCGCCGTTGATCACCATCTCGGTGCGGTTGGGGTCTAGAGCCACTTCGAGAGTCACCGCCGTCGCGCCGACCGTGAGCGTGCGCACAAGGCCGTCCGTGACGGGCGTGTCGAGCGCGAGCGTTGCGTCCTGCGCCATCACGATCGAGCCGGCCGAGAAAAGCGTGTACGTGCCGGGATGGGAGGCATACACCGTCAAAGTGTTCGCGCCGCTGAAGGTCAGCGTGCCGACGGTATGGATGGTGGGCATGTGGCCGCTCCAGACTATTGTCGCGCCCGACAACTCGCCGTCGTCGCTGCCGTAGGCGTGGTAGGATATCGTGTCGCCTATTTCGCATACAGTCATCGCGACTGCAAGGTTGTCGTAGCCGGTTTCGCCGATCGTAACCACATTGGAGAGGAGGCGCAGCGACACGTCCTCGAACACGTTGGCCACGTCCTTGTTGAGAGTGTCGGACTGCCTGAACTGGAAATAATACTCGCCGGCCTGCAGCGTGACGTCGCCAAAGAAGGTCTGCAGTCCCGCCATGGTGGACGTGACGCTGCCCACTTCCGTGACAACCCCGTTGCCATCGACGAACTCCACGTATGTGGTGGCACCTAGGTACGATCCGGGACGGCCCGCGTACTTGAACGACGCCCGGTAGCGGCCTGCAGATTGGAT
>CAMIVJ010000127.1 GCA_946401765.1 uncultured bacterium
GACCACTTTGTGAGGCGGATGCCGCGCTTTCGCCTCGGATTCCAGGTGGTCGCGCTACTGTGCGGCGCTCCGATGCTGCTCTGGATTGGGTTCGCGCCGTCAATCGTCTCGGTGCTGGTGGCGGCGTGCGCCTATGGCGTGTTCCGCGGATTCTTCGAGGTGAACACCCACGCCTCGCTTTTCGACGTGGTTCCGCCCGAGCATCGTTCTACGGCGGTTGGACTCCTGAACATGATCGCCTTCTTCTTCGGCGGACTCTCCGGCGTTGCGATGGGCGCTCTCTCGCAGCGCTGGGGCGTAAGGGGTTTTGAGATCGGATTTGCGATAATGGCAGGTGCATACTTCATTGGCGCGCTGCTGATGGCCTTCAGCTTCTTCTTCACGTTCCGGCGGGATGTGATACGCGAGTGAAACCTCGAAACCCGAAACTTCGAAACCCCGAAACTTGAACAGCGGCGTCATATGAAAATAACTTCTGTAAAAACATTCGTAGTCGATTGCTTTCGCACCAACTGGGTCTTTGTCAAGGTCTACACCGACGAAGGCCTGCACGGCATCGGCGAAGGCACTCTAGAGTACAAGGAGAACGCGCTTGTAGGCGCAGTGGCCGATCTCGAACACGCCCTCGTCGGCAAGGATCCGTTCGACACGGAGTGGATATTCCACGAGAACTACCGCGACGCATATTGGCGCGGCGGGGCGGTGCTGATGAGCGCGCTCTCGGCAGTGGACATGGCGCTTTGGGACCTGAAGGGCAAGGCGCTTGGCCTCCCCGTGTGGAAGCTCATAGGCGGCAAGTGCAGGGACGGCGTTCCTTGCTACGCCAACTGCTGGTTCTCGGGCGCGAAGGAGCCCGAGGAGTTTGCGGCGAAGGCAATGGCCGCCGTCGAGCGCGGTTTTAGGGGACTCAAGTGGGATCCCTTCGGCAAGAACTATCGCCAGCTGCCGCCCGAGGACTTCAAGAAGGCGATGAAGTGCGTTGCCGCCGTGAAGGAGGCGACCGAAGGCAAGGCGGAGATTCTGATCGAGTGCCATGGGCGCTTTGACGTGCCAACCGCGCTTCGCGTATGCCATGCGCTCGAGGAGTTCAGTCCGTACTGGGTGGAGGAGCCTGTGATTCCGGACACCATGCGCGCGCTTGCCGACGTCCGCTCGCGCGTGCGAACGCCAATCGCCTGTGGCGAACGGCTATACACCACGCAGCAGATTCTCGACGCCGTCGAGCTGCGCGCGGCCGACTACCTCCAGCCCGACTCTTCGCACGCGGGCGGCATCACCGGCATGAAGCAGATCGCCGCCATCTGCGACGCGCATCATATCCCGTTCTGCGCGCACAATCCCTCCGGACCCGTCGCCAACGCCGTCACGCTCGCGCTTGGTGTCTCGACGCCCGGATACTGCATCCACGAGACGCTCTTCGACGACGTGCCTTGGCGCAGGGACGTGATAGACGAGGACGTGCGCTTCGAGGGTGGGCTCATGTATCCCTCCGACCGTCCCGGGCTTGGCATCGAGCTGAACGAGGAGGCCGCCGCCTCGCATCCGAAGGCCGACCACTGGCTCAGGCACTACGTGGGTACTCTCACTAACATCCGCCCGCCCGACAGCGTGCCGTACTACAGGCTCAAGGCGTAGGGACTACGAGTTCTCCGCGAGGGGCTTGCGGCGCACTATGAACGCCGACGCCGCGAGAAGGGCGGCGGGAAGGGCGAACACGTTCACGGCGATGCTGCGCGCGAGCGCCAGCCACTCGATGCATGTGTCGGTGGCGAGGTCGGAGATGGGCTCGCTTTCGCTCACGGTGGATGTGACAGTGCAGATCGCGCGCGATATGGCAAGGCCGAATCGCTCCGTGAACTTCGTGTTCATCTCGTCGGGGAACTGCGCCACCACGCTTGGTGCCATCATGGTCACTATCACGGCGACGATTGCGGTGAAGAGTGCGACGGGACGCGACACCGCAGCCGAGAGAAACATGCCGAATGCGGCGAGAATGGCCATTGTGGAGAGCATCTGAAGTGTGGCGCGGGCAAGGTTCCAGCAGAATGCATCGGCTGGCGTGAGCAGCTCAAGGTCGCGCCTGGGGCGCAGCATCACGATTTCGCGGCCGGTGTTCTTGAAGACGAGGTCGAGCGTGGCAGATGACGCCTGCCCGGCGGGCGCGTTGGTGGCTGCGGCAAGGGGAACGTCTATCGACGACTGCGTGCTGTGCGCCACGGGCGCCGTGCGTCCGCCGAATGCGAATTCGCCTGCGAAGGGCGAACGCACTTCGAACTGCGTTGCGAAGCGAGCGCGCACGGCGAGGCCCGGCTCTGATGCGAGCGATGCGTCAAAGGGCCAGGCGAACGATTCGCCGCTTCGCACCACGTCGTAGCGGTCCAGCTCCTTGTTCGTGAGCAGGGAAAGAACTGCGGCGCGCGGCGCACGGCGCACAGCTTCCGGCGTCTTTGGGTCGGCCAGGTACGCGGCAAGCGCGGAACGGGCGCATTCTGCCGCGGGGGGAAGAGCTGGCGAATGGTGGTGCAGGCAGCGCGGAGCGTCCGAAAGGCGGAACGCGGTGATCGCGGCGGAGAAGACCAGCGCCACGGCGGCCACGGCGCAGAGGGCGAGCCACTTGCCCAGGGCTACGCCGAAGGCCGAGGCGGGACGCACCACGGTGAGCGAAAGGCGGAAGCGTTCGCGCTCCTGCGCGAAGAAGCCGCAGGCGCAGGCGAGGATGGTGACGGCGATGAAGACGTAGGCGGCGCCAGGAACGGCGCGCACGAACATCTCGCGCCATCCGGCGGATGTGCCGTCGCTGCGCACGAGCGCGGGAAGGAAGGCGTGCGCGAGGGCCGTGGCCACGAGCAGAAGAGTGAGCACATGCGAGCGCACGAGCGCGCGCCAGGCGAGTATGAAGGAGGCCTTCATTGGATTCCCAGACGCTCCACGAAATAGTCCTCAAGCGCGTGGCGCTTGTCGGCCGCTGCCGCCACGATGTCCTCCACGCGCCCGCTGCCAACCACCTTGCCATGCGAGAGGATTGCCACGCGCGAGCAGACGTCCTGCATGTCGAAGAGCTGGTGCGACGTCACAAGGATGGTGAGGCCGTCCGCGGCAAGGCGGCGGATGAGCTCCTTGACCTCGCGCGTGCCGATGGGGTCGAGTCCGGAAGTGGGCTCGTCGAGGATCAGCAGCTCGGGACGCGACACTAGCGCGCTTGCGAATGCCACGCGGCGCGCCATCCCCTTGGAGAAGCCGCCCACAGGGCGGTTGGCGTTCTCGGCGAGGCCCACCTGCTCTATCAGCTCGGCGGTGCGCGCCTTGGCCGTGCGCCGGTCGAGGTCGGAGAGGCCTGCGTAGTACATCACCGTCTCGCGGGCTGTGAGGAAGGGGTGGAGATACGAAAGCTCAGGCAGATACCCGAGGCGTGCGCGCGCGGCGCGGCTGCGCGGAGGAAGACCGAATATCTTCACCGAACCGCCTGTCGGGGCGAGAAGGCCCAGCACCATCTTGATGGTGGTGGACTTGCCGGAGCCGTTCGGGCCGAGCAGGCCGAAAACGTCTCCTTTCTCCACCACTAGGTCAATGCCGTTCACGGCTTCGGCAACAGGACGAAACCAGAAGTCGCGGAAAGTCTTGCGTAGTCCGCTGATCTCAATCACGGGCGCGCTCATGGAAGCTCCCTCCTCTGCAGCAGCATAGAACCCGCCACGAGCCAGAACGCCACCAGGCACGCGGCTGCGGAAATGGCCGCTCCCGCCTCGCCCCATGGCATCGTTCCGCCGCCCGCAAGACGGTCCACCAACCAGAACCTGCCGATCTCCGGCAGCAGTGCCCTCACGGGCCACACGAAAGACAGAAGCACTGCACCCGCCACAAGCGCCGCAACTGGCGCGGGACGCAGTCTCACCGAAAGTGCGCCAGCGAGGGCGATGAACACCGAGCAGCCGCACGCGAGAACGAACAGCGCTGGCACTATCGGCCACTGCATCTCGAGCGCCGTAGCCACAATGCCGGCGCGCCCGAACGGAAGCGCCGCGAGGAGGGCGAGCGGCTGCGCCGCTGAAAGCAGCACGCATGCGGAGAAGCAGAAGCGCGCGCGCGCAAAGCGGTTCAGAAGCGCTGCTCCGATGAATGCGCACATGGTAAGGCCCACGCCCATCATCAGCCCTGGCTGCCATATCCGCACGTCTGCGGCCTCGCCCGCGTCTGCAAGGCGCGCGCCGACCTCGGAGGAGTATGTGGCAAGCACGGTCGCCGCCGCGGTGGCGACCAGGAACAGCGCGAACGCCGCCGCCACGCCGGACACCTTCGCGCAGAAGAAAAGCGACCTCGGCACGGGACGCGCCAGCGCGGCGGCCGCAGTGCCACGCGCAATCTCGCCGCCAACCGCGCGCACTGCGGCGGCTGTCGCGAACACGAGACCGAACACGAGCAGCGCGGAGAATCCGCACTCGCGCGCAAGCCGTCCCGCCTCGCCGAACTGGTGGTAGTGGAACACCGGCGCGAGGTGCACGGTTAGAAGCGCCGCGAGGAAGAGAATCGCAGAAAGAGGTTCGGCCAGCGCTTCAAGCGCGGCCGAACGTGATAGTGCCAGAAACCGACGCATGGAGCGTCGCCCTTATGCACCGGTTGTGATGAAAGGCATCGCGTTCGCGCCGGCGTCAGGTCCGCATCCCTCAAGATAGAAGAAGTAGACCAGCGCGCCGACGGCGAGCAGCGCCGCGAAGGTGACGATGAACGAGAGCGTTGCCACCCACTTGGGCACGCCCGCGCACTGCGCCTTGTCCGAGACAGGCATCAGCGGCGCCACATCGCCGGCGGGAAGGTCCGGAATGTCCTGCACATCGGCCGACTGCTGCGCCGGGGCGGGCTCTTCCTTCTTCTGCAGGCCGAGAGTGGGCTTCTTGATGCCGATGCCGGGGCGCTGGAGCTTGAGCGTCTTCTTCTGCGTTTCGCTCGCTTCGGCGCCTTCGGCCGGAGCCGCAGCAGGAAGCGGCGCGGGAGCCGGCTGTGCAGGCTCGGCGCTGGCGGTCGGCGGCTTGAGATCGGTCGGGCGGCGCAGACGGATCGTCTTAAGCGGTGCGGGGCCCTCCTTGGCGGGCGCCACGCCGATGGCCGACTCGAGCGAGATGCGCGAGGTCTTGGACTTCGCCGCCTGCTGCTGCGCGGGCGTGATGATGCCCTCGGCGATGATGCCCGTCTTGCGGAGCGTTGCCTGCGCAGGAATCGGTCCTGTCACGGACTTGAGATTCTGCGTGGCCTTCTTCGGCGGGGCAGGCTCGGCGGCTGGCGCCGCTGGCGCAGCCGTGGGAATCGTCGGCTTCGCGCCGCCGATCGTGGGCTTGCGGATCATCGGCTTGCGGATGACGGGCTTGAGCTTGATCGTGGAGACGCCTGCCGTGGGAGACGCCGCAGCGCCGGCTATGGGCGCGGGCTCGGGGGCTGGTGCAGGCGCGGGCGCAGGCGCTGGAACGGGCGCCGGGGCAGGCGTGGGCACCGCTCCGAACGGTGACACCTTGGGCGGAAGGTTGCCGCCTTCTTCAGGGCTTATGGGAGTCATTTCAACTTCTTCGGACATGTCGTTCTCCAATCCGTTAGCCGTTTAGAAAGTGTGAGGCGCGTCTTGTCAGACGGCCATGACCTCGGCCTCCTTGGCCTTGAGCTCGGCGTCGATCTTGGCGATGCCTTCGTCCGTGGCCTTCTGGACCTTGTCCAGGCCCAGCTTGAGGTCGTCCTCTGAAATCTTCTTGTCCTTCTCGAGCTTCTTCAGCGCGTCGTTTGCGTCGCGGCGAACGTTGCGCATGGCGATCTTCTGGTCCTCAGCCTGCTTCTTCGCGAGCTTCACGATCTCCTTGCGGCGCTCCTCGTTGAGCTCGGGAATCGTGATGCGCAGCACCTTGCCGTCGGTCTGCGGCGTAACGCCGAGGTTGGCGGCGAGGATGGCCTTGTTCATCTCGGGGAGAACCGTGGGATCGAACGGCGTGATCTTGATCTGGCGCGGCTCGGGCGTCGATATGGTGGCGAGGCCCTTGATCGGCATCGGCGAGCCATAGTAGTCCACCTTTATGCCGTCAACGAGCGCAGGCGACGCCTTGCCCGTGCGCAGCCCAGCAAACTGCGCCTTCAGAGCGTCGAAACTCTTGGCGATCTTCGCCGTCGTGTCGTTTAGAACTTCAGCAACCGTTTCCATGAAGAATCCTTTTGGGGTTTGATTGCCATGATTATACCACAAAAACGGACAACGCGCCATGTGAAAATTGCACGCGCTGAAATTCATGGAATTTGTTTTGAAGCCTGTGCGACATCTCTTTCCTGTTGCGCGAGTGGGGCTGTTTTGCTATCATAGCGACCACAACAAGGTGTTGTCCCTGCGGGGGGATCTGTGGGTTTCGTAAGGCCGTGCGGTCTGGCTCACGGAGGGGATGGATACGGAAAAGCTAGATTATGGAAATGAAAAGAATGCTAGAACGGAATCCGCGCGTGCGGACCGCCGATGAGCGTCTCTCGTGGGCGGGAACTTTGGGAGTCGGGTCTCGAGTTTGTGCCTGGAAGGCGTTCGTGGCCATTTGCCTGGCGCTTGCTTCATGCGCGGCCGTCGCGGGCGGGCTAGGCTTCCCGAAGCCGGGCGAGGTGGCGCAGAAGACGCTGCGCGCCGATTTCGAGGCACCTCCGCCCGGCTACGGCGAAGTGCCGTTCTGGTGGTGGAGCGGGCGCGAGCCGCTCAACAAGGAGCGAATGCTCGACCAGATCGAGGAGATACACAAGGCCGGCATCGCCGGCGTGCAGGTGAACTACGCGCACTACCGCTCGGGGGCGTGGCCTACGCAGGACTCCACGCCGCCTCTCTTCTCCGATGAATGGTGGGACGTCTTTTCGTTCGCCGCGCAGGAATGCGGCAAGCGCAACATGGGCATTTCGCTCAGCAACTACACGCTAGACTTCCCAGATGCGGAGAACCTCTGGCGCAAGCTCAAGATCAGCACGCCCGAGCTGTACGCGACGGAGCTCGCGTATGCGAACGGCAAGGTCGTCAAGCGCAAGGTGCCGCGCACGCTAGACCCCCTCAACCCAGAATCTGGCAGGCGCATTGTGGAGCGCTTCTTCAATCCGTTCATGGAAAAGGTGCCGGAGCACCTTCGCGGCGGGCTCAACTACTTCTTCCAGGACGAGCTGATCCTCACGCGCGACATCCTCTGGCTCTGGTCGGACGACCTGCCCGCCGAGTTCAGGAAGCGCAAGGGCTACGACCTCGAGCCGCTTCTCCCCGCGCTTTTCACGGACTTTGGTCCCGACACCGTCAAAGTGCGCCTTGACATGAACGACGTGATGAGCGCCCTCGCCTGCGAGCGC
Organism: uncultured bacterium; assembly: GCA_946401765.1. Lineage (GTDB taxonomy): Bacteria > Verrucomicrobiota > Kiritimatiellia > RFP12 > UBA1067 > RUG572. The sequence continues at coordinate 7,336 of CAMIVJ010000127.1, forward strand.
TACTACA
>CAMIVJ010000128.1 GCA_946401765.1 uncultured bacterium
GCGTGGATCCGATGGAGGTGTTCCGCCGCTTCCGCGGCCGCGCCCCCGAGGTGAACGCGCTCCTCCGCCAGAGCGGGCTGGTTTGATCGGGTCAGCGGATCGTCACCGTCTCTCCGGGGGCGATGGGAAGCGACTTGCCGTGCCACACAAGGACGCCGCGGCCTTTAGCCGGGCCTGTCGCCGTGGCGGCGCCGTTGCGCACCGACACGCGGATCGCTCCGTTTGGCGTGGGCACCGAGCCTTCCATCCATTCAAGGCCGCCAAGGTCGGGGCGCACTGCGTATTCCTCGAATCCGGGCTTCGTGGGCGAAACGCCTAGGTAGTAGCGTCCGAGCAGGTAGAGGGGCGATGCGCCCCAGGCGTGGCAGAGCGACTTGCCGAACGGGCGGCCGTACATGGCGTATTTGAGGGGGCCCTTTTCATCTGGGTTGTACAGCTCCCAGAAGCTAGTTGCGCCCTCGTTGAGCATGCCGCCCCAGTAGGAGCGGATTTCGTCCATCACCTTGCGCTGCAGGCCGAGCGTGCAGAGAGCCTCGAGCTCGTAGAAGCGCATGTAGGGGGTCTGAATCTTCATCACGGAGTCGTTGAAGATCACGTTCTTCAGAACGGAGTCGCGCTGGGCGGCGTCGAAGTATCCCCAGGAGAGGCCGAACATGTTCGGGTAGCGCGTGAGCTGGGCGTCGAGGGTGCCGTCGTCCTTCAGGAGGTGCATGAGCGCGCCTTTCTCGGCGTTCCAGAAGAGGGGGACGATTTCGGAGCGCAGCTTCTTGGCGCGCGTGCGCCAGGCGTCCGCGCCGGGGCGCCCGATCGTGTCTGCCACGTCGGCTAGCGCCTCAAGCGCCTCGACGAGCAGCATCTGCTCGAAGCTGGTTACGCCGCCGACGTTGTGCAACGGCTGAGGCGCCCAGTCGATGAACATCCAGTCGTTGTAGGCGTTGTGGGGGCGGCCGTTGGAGTCGAGCCGCGAGATGGTGAAGTCCATCAGCGAGACCATGCGGTCGAACACCTGTTCGAGGAAGAGGCGGTCGCCGGTGTACTGGTGGTATTCGCGCACGGACATGAACCAGTAGAATGTGTAGTCCATTATCTGGTTGATGTGCATAACGAGGGGGTCGCCGCCGCGCTGGTAGAAGAGGGAGTCCTTGCAGAGGTCCTGCGAGCCGAATAGGTAGTAGCTCATCAGGTAGCTCTGGCGCGCGTCGCCGCTCCACGTCCAGCGGTCGCGCTTGACGCCCTCGATGAAGATCTCGCGCGTTGTGAGCTCGAGCGTGCGGGCCGAGACGTCCCAGATGCGGTTCACGAGAGGGTCGGAGCAGCGGAACGCGCCGGCGCGCGCGAGCGGGCAGAGCTGCTCGTCCATCGCCACGGCGCGCACGGACACTCCCTCCTGCGGGATCACGTGCACGTAGCGCCAGCCGCGCGCGACGGGGGCGCGGAACGTCTCGCCGGGCTCGACGTCGAGGAGCTCCCACTGGTCGGGTCCGGCGGGATCCTCGCAGAGGGCCTCAGGCTCGGACTCTCCGTACACGATGCGCACCTTGCCCTTGCCGGAGACGCCGAGCAGCTTCAGGAAGCCGAACGTCTCGCGTCCGAAATCGGCGAAGAGGTGGTTGCCGCGGATCGTCTTGGTGGCGGCGGGCTCGGCAGGACGCGTTTCGAGCACGCATACGGCGGGGCGCTTCGACGGCGCGTCGAAGGCCGGGCGCGTTTCGGCGGGCGGCGCAGGGATGCCGCCCAGTCCGGACGCTGCAACGCGCCAGTCGGCGCGCCATGAGGAGTCGGTCTTGATCGTGGGGCCGTTCAGATAGAGCGCGGGGGGGCGTCCCTGCGAATAGACGCGAGCGGTGATCGTGTACTTGCCGGCCGGGAAGACGAAGCGGTTCGAGACGACGCCCGGCATAGCTCCGTGCCCCATGATGCGGCACACGCCTTCCCAGGCGATGTCCACTGTTTCGGGGGCCTTGAGATCGACGCTCTTCGTGAAGTCCACGAGCGGATGTGCGGCGTACGACGCCCAGAACACGGGATATCCGCCGCCAAACTCGATCCGGCGTGCCTGGAGGTCGTTGCCGCGCCAGAGCGCGTAGTCGCCCGGATACCAGATCCAGGACGCCCCGTCGCCGCATGCGGCGAAAGCGGCGGCTGCGGCCGCGAGGAACGCCAGCTGCCGGAAGAGACGGAGCGCGGAGAAACGTGTTTTCGCTTTCATGTTTGCCTGCCTTCTTGAAATGATTGTCATCGAACGTCAAGAGTATAGCATTTCCATTGACCGCGGGCAAGGCAGCCGCGAGCCACAAACCACGAAGTAGCCGGTCACTCAACTGCACACTACCAAAGATGGCGCTTTTCGGGGAAGCGGCACTCCTGCCGCTTCTGCATTGGCGCGTCATTGTGAAGCGACAGAAGTGTCGCTTCCCCGATGGGGAGCAAATTTTGCAAGCACTTTTGGGCGGATGCAGTTGAATGACCGAGCCCACCACGGGCCACAAACCACTTGACATACCTACCCGAAGGTATGTATAATATGCGGCCGTTTCAAAGACGCAATAGGACCAAGGAACGTACAAGATGGCAAGAAGGGCAAAGCAGGACGCTGAAAAGACGCGCACTCGCATACTCGCGAGCGCGCTCGCGCTCTTTGCCAGGAAGGGCTACGAGCACACCACGTTCACCGACGTCGCGGCGCGCCTGAAGATGACGAAGGGAGCGGTGTACTGGCACTTCGAGTCGAAGCAGGCGCTTCTGCTGGCGCTTGTGGACGAGATGCTCGCGAAGTTCCACCGGCAGATATCGGAGCTTCTGCCGCCTGGCGAGACTTCCTTCGAGGGGCTGTCGTTCCCCGTGGTGGCGGACATGATGGTGCGCAACGCGCTGCGGATACTCGAAGACCCCAAGGGCACCGCGTTCTTCCTGCTCATACACGAGCAGATCAAGTGGGCCGACGCCTCGATGACAGACGTGCGCAACGACCTCATGCGCAATCCGCGGTTCGGCCCGTGGGCCGCGTTCAAGACGGCCGTGGCGAACGACGTGCGCGCGGGGCGCGTGCGGCCGGACGTGGATCCCGTTCAGGTGGCGAGCGTGTGCATGGCGATATGGGACGGCCTTGTGCACTCGCGCATCGCCAATCTGCTGCAGTGCGACTTCAAGGACACTTTGAGCAAGTCATACTCGGCCGTGTGGAGATCGATGGCCGTTGCGCCGGGCGCATCGCCGGCAGGGCCAGGCCCAGGAGGTGCGAGTGACTGATCCTCGTGCCATGCTCGGCCTTTTTTCCGCTGCGGCCGTCTGCCCGATCATCGTGTTCGGTGCCTATTGTCTCGTGCGCATCGTTGCAGGCCGGGCGAAGTTCGCGTGCGCGCGGCGTTTGCCTCTCTGCCGTGTTCTGCCGCTTCTCGCGCTCGCTGCGTCGCTGACGTCGCTCATGGCCAAGCGCGGACAGGTGGATTCAGCTGGTAGGGCGCGCTGTCCCCAGCGCGCCGCAATGCCGGGCGATGCCGCCGAACACGAATGTTCCATCACGGACTTCACTCTCGACCATTCAGACCGCACGGCGCGCTTCGTCATAAGCTGGACCGACGGTCTCTTCGACCACACGCTCACGCGCAACCTCTACCTCTACGCCTCCACCAATCTTGCCGAGAGGCGGTGGTCGATGCTCGGCGCCTTCCCTGTCCCTCTTTCCGCGACGAGTCCGCATGCGTTGACTGTGACGCAGGCCAACGTGTTCGAGGCGATGCGCCCCCGCTTCCTAGACACGTTCGGCGGCGCCGGCTTCTACCGCTTCGAGATCGACCTCGACTCCGACGGCGACGGCCTTTCCGACGCGCGGGAGAGGGAGCTCGGCACAGATCCGAATCTGGAGGACACCGACGGCGACGGCATCGCAGACGGCGTGGAGGTGAACATACATGGCACGAATCCCGTTCTCGCCGACACCGACGGGGATGGCCTGACGGACTTCGACGAACTTCTTCACGGGACGTCCCAGACCAACCGGGACTCGGACGGAGACGGGCTTCTGGACGGCTGGGAGGTGGCCAACTTCCTGAACCCGCGTTCGGCCGAAGGCAACAACGGCGCGTCGGCGGACATCGACCGCGACGGCCTGACCAACCTCGAGGAGCAGTCCGCAGGCAGCAATCCGATGAACCCCGACACCGACGGCGACTGGCTCTCCGATTCGCAGGAAGTCGCCCTTGGCACGAATCCGGCGCTGGCTGACACCGACGGGGATGGAATCGACGACAGAGTCGAGGTCTCCATCGGCACTGACCCATGCGCCGCCGACTCGGACGGAGACGGCCTGCCCGACGGCTGGGAACGGGACAACGGCCTCAACCCGCTTTCCGCCGAAGGTGTTGACGGCGCAAACGGCGACACAGACGGCGACGGACTCCCGAACCTCGGCGAGTACGAGAACGGGGCGAATCCGCGCGTGGTGGACACCGACGGCGACGGCGTGACGGACAAGGCGGAGGTGGGGCAGGGTGGCGACCCTGCGGACGCCTCCGACATGGGATTGCCGCCGGCGGCGGAAGAGGTGCGCGAAATCGCCTTCGCGATAGGAGGCGACTGGGCCGCGTGGGAGATGACCATCGAGGGGATCGGCCCGGACGACTTCAGGACGCGGCGCATCAGCATGTCCGGGCCGGACCAGGTTGCAAGCCGCACGTGCAAGTTGCACAGAGGAAACACCTACCGCCTCTCGATGCGCTGGCTCAACTGCGCTGGGCACGAGAGCCATCCCGCCGCGCCGTGGTACTGCTGGAGCGCGCAGATCGACGGACTGCCTTCGGTCGCGACGTACCCCGACTACGGCGCCGTGCGTATTCCGGGAGTGGCGGAGACGGTTGTGGGGGATGGCTGGATCGCGAAGAACGACGAGGGGCTGCTCACATCCCATGTGCATGAGAATTCTAGTGGAGAGTCCGGCAACGTGGCGGAGGGTCTAGCGGCGCTCCTCCACGTGTTTGCCGAGCCTGTGATAATTGCCCCGGCCACTCTCGGCGTGAACAACGACGACGACGACGGGAACGGCAAGGAGGACGTGGAGGACGCGAGTCTGCTGGACAGCGACGACGACGTCGCGGAAGTGCACGTGCGTTTCACCGGCCCGCCGTGGATGGACTGCACGGCGAGGCTGGAGACGTGGATGGATCCGTTGATGTTCGGACATCTGTGGAAGAACCGGGCAAAGACTGGGTACGCCATGTCTGCTCCGTCCAGGGAGGAGTTCACATTCAGGGGCGAGCTGGTGAAAACGTACTTCATGGAGGCGGACTTCCGGTCACCCAACATGCGGGGAAACAAGATGGTCGCCACGACGCAATTCGGAGAAGTTTCCCTGTCGGCGACGCATGTCCCCATCTTCGTCGAGCGGGTGGCAGAGCCTGTCACGACGGAGCGCGTCAACGGACACATTGTGAATCCGTGCTGCGCGGTGATCGGGGCGGACGCGCACATGCGCGTGAAAGTGCTGCCGGAGGACTATCCGGATTCGCGGATAAAATGGCGCGTGGTGGAGGGTGCGGGCTCGTTCCCCGAAGGCGACACGGGGCGCGACGTGGTGTTCAGGGCGTCGGGCGCGGAAGGCGAGACGGTGAAACTTCAGGTTGACGTGGGCGACTGCCCCGGCAACGCGCCGCAGTTCACCATGCAGACCACCGCAATGCACGAGGTGAAGATATATCCGTGCGCAATTTCCAGATTGGGGCGGGAACCGCCTGCGGATGCCGCGAAGATCGCCGCGATGATCGACGAGGTCAATGTGGTCTTTCGTCAGTTGGGCGTGTTTTTTTCTCTTGGGGCACAAGTGGAAAATATTGTCAACGAAAACTGGTCTGTCAATGCGATGGTGAACCGTTTGGTAAGGAGACAAATAAGAAATGAAATGAGTGGTAAGGATGGCGTTGAGGTGTATTTTGTTGATGGAAATGCTGTAAGCGGGGAACCATCTGGTTTATATGATCCGACGGGTATTATCATCAAAGGTTCCGCGCTGTCCACGACGTTGGCGCATGAATTGGGGCATGCGTTTGGCTGTGCCGACATATTAATGAACGAGGAAGGTCAGAAAGTTAAAGGAACGGCTCCCATTCCTTTCTTTTTCGATTCTCCTAAGCGTTCCTGGATTCCTGAAGACTGGAACAACGGAACCGGCGGCAGATTCTATCCTAAAGACATTTTCTATGCGGAACTGATGGAACGATTTCTCATGTTCGGCGTTGAGACGTCTAAAGGGGTGGACATTCCATTGGGAACAGCATATGGGCTGCCGGCGGAGGGGAACGCCAAGGAAATCGATGTGGGAAGGTCTGCGATTATGTCAATGTCGCCGAGATCGCTGTAAGGATGTAAAGAAGGAGAGAACGTCATGTCATTGAAAAGGGATTGCATCGTCAGTAAATGTGTCGCGAGCGTCTCCGTTTTTGTCATTGTGCTGGCATTGTTGGGCGATAGGAACTTGTACGACCAGACGCAACTTGAAAGTTTCCTTGCGCGCCCAATGAGAATATGCCTTGTTGACAATGAGAACGAGCCGGAGGTGCCTCTTCGCAATCGGGACGGGATGCTGCGTTACAGTGGATTCATGGACCGCAGCGGCTGGAGTACGAATCAGGTGATATCGGGTCTGATGATCGCAATGACGAACTATCTATCGGAGACAGATTGGGCAGACGAACGCAAAAGGCGCATCGCCGAGGTTGCCGCTTGGCATCTGAGCGAAATCAACCAACCGGCCGTGACGAATTTCTTCAGATGGTTCAACGACACGGACAACACGTCTCGAATGAAATTATCCACTATCCCGCCAATGTTCCGCTACACTAATCTTGAGCCAGAGGTTCTTGGCTATATGCGAACACTTTGTGTGCGAACGAATATATACGATAAGGTAGCGCTGGGAGTGATGTATCAGATGATTGATGCATTGGAATCTATGCCGTCAGAATTGAAAACTGCCGCAACAAATCGCGTGGCAAGGTACATGTACTTTGCAATCCGCAATGTTACAGATTCACAGGGGGCTCAGGATGTGAAGTTGGCTGGCTTCATCCCCGCGTACTCGAACAGCGTCCAGCGGCTAGACCTCATGCGATACGTCTCCACGTCCGCCACTAATTCATGGGAGAGGGCCAACGCCTCGAATGTGGTGGAGCGCCTTTCGTCCATGCCGTCCAACCAGCTGAACAACGTCGAGTGGATTGCGGAATGAGTTGCAGGATCTATTGCGGGGAGCGGCAAATGTCAAAGAACAAAACACTGTCGGCAGCTAAGAGCGCAAAGCATGAGAGCATGTCGGGCGGCAGGGTGTACAACCAGTTCAACCCATCC